>JABSQY010000129.1 GCA_013215525.1 Nanoarchaeales archaeon
TAGCACAAATCTGAAAATAGAGCTAGAAACTAGGTAAATTTGGCTTCGCGTAATTTTCTACCTTTACGTTTTAATTTATTAGTTGTAAAGTATTATATTTTTATTTATTTATTTATTTATTTATTTGTCATTGTAATTCATTTTTTCAAAATATTGAACTCTTCCAGAATATTTTTTATATTGTTTATATCTAAACTCTTCTTTTAAATAATAATCTTGATGATATTCTTCAGCAGTGTAGAATGTATCATTTTGAATTAATTTAGTTACAATTGGTTTATCATAAATTTTTGAATTTTCTAATTCTTTTATTAATTGTGAAGCTATATTTTTTTCAACTTCATTTTTATAAAATATTGCAGATTTATATTGAGAACCTTTATCGGCAAAACTTCCTGTGTCGTCTGTTGGGTCAAATAGTTTAAAGAATTTATTTAAAATAGTTTTGTAATCAATTACAGATTTATCATATTTAATTTCAACTGCTTCATAATGTCCGGTTTGTCCGCCAGTTACTTGCTCATATGTAGGATTTTTTGTGTGTCCGCCTGTGTAACCTGATTCAACACTTATTATTCCATTTACTTGTTCAATACTTGCTTCAATACACCAAAAGCAACCACCAGCTACAATTGCTGAGTCTATGTTTTCTGGCTTTGATTTGTCTGAGTTCAAATATGTGTTTGTTGTACTTGTTGTTTTTGTTTGCGTCATTTTATTTTCCATTTTATTATTGTTGTTATTCTCATTATTACTTATATCATTATCATTGTTATAATTTGGTATAAATATTAAAATTAAACTTAATATAATTATTGATAGTATAATTGTTAATATTAAATTTTGTTTTATCATAGAATGAATACTTCAACTATTTTTATAATTGGATTGTTTAGAATTTATACTTTTATAGTATTTTTGGAAAAATATTTGTTTTATTTTTTACTTTCTTGTGGATATATTGTTTATATATATTTGCCATGTTCTTTTTCAAAATAATGATTTGATATTGGAGAACCTCTTATCATTGTATAAACTCCTACTCCTATTCCTATTACACTTAGAGTTGCTACTGTAGCTAATACATTATCTGTAACTATTTCCTGCGACAATATATCATTTAGAGTTCCTATTTTAATTACTCCAACAGTTATTAATTCACATAAACTAACTGCTGTAAAAGCTCCTCCAATAATTTTTTGAACCTTTTTTTTATTTTGTAAATACTTAAACATGTCGTTTGGTTCAGTTTTAACTTTTGTACTTTCAACTAGGGTTGAAAGTTGATAATTTTTTTTTTGTGTCATTTTGATTTGATTTGTGTTATATTATTATATTAAAAAAAGTCATTTTTGTTTTATAAATTTGATTATATAGAAATATTTTTTACTAATGTGATAATTAAAAAAACAAAAACTAAATTAGTTTTTATTTACGTTGTCAGCTACTGCTTTTGCTACAATCTCTGCAACACCGTCTTGGAATGGAGATGGGATAATCATATCAAAACTTGGTTCTTTTACTAAACTTGCAACACCTTCTGCTGCTGCAATTCAAGAAATTTTCATTTATTATTTATTAGAAAATTCAAGAAATCAAAAATTTCTAAGCCTTGATAAAAATCAAAGATTTTTCATAAAGTTCTAAGCCGTTGTAAAATGAAAGATTTTACAAAGTTTCATTTCTTCAGTTATTTTTTATAATAGTTAGATAATTTTATAAATATCGTAATATTTGTATAATTATAATAAAATGACTGAAACTATAATAAATTTAAACCAAGACTTATCAAATTATATAAATTCTTTTAAACAAAGAACTGGAATAAAATCTGATGATAAAGCAATTCTTGAAATTATCTCTGAATTTAAATTAAATGAGGAAGAGAAAGAACTTGCAATTAGTTGTGCTAAAGTATCTGAAAAGTCTTTAGGTGAGCAGTGGAATTCTAAAGAAGATGATAAAGCTTTTGCTTATCTACAATAAAAATTGGAAGTTGGAGAAATATATTTAGTTAATTTTCCATTTAGTGATATTTCAACTACTAAAAAAAGACCTGCTTTACTTATTGCTAAACTATCTGGAGATAATAATATTTTTCTTCAAATCTCTACAAAATCTAGAACTTTTACTAAATTTAGTATTAATTTATTAAAATCTGATTGTATTGGAGAAATTAGATTTGATTCTTTTATTTATTGTGATATGATTTTTTCTTTACATAATAGTTTAATTATAAGAAAAATAGGAAATGTTAATGAAAATAAAATAATTGAAGTCAAATGGGTTCGAAGAGGAATCAATAGAGGT
Organism: Nanoarchaeales archaeon; assembly: GCA_013215525.1. Taxonomy (GTDB): domain Archaea; phylum Nanobdellota; class Nanobdellia; order Woesearchaeales; family UBA583; genus UBA583. The sequence goes on from JABSQY010000129.1 coordinate 2,311, forward strand.
TCAAACTGGGAAAAAGCTAATAGAAGAAATACCTAAATCAACCAAATTGAAAGTGTTCAACAAGTTCAAAGAATACTTTGTAATTCTGAGATTTCACGGCTTAAAATGGCTAGAAGAGTTAAAGGACGTAGGTAAGAAAGAAGCAATGAAAGAACTTTTTAACGGCACTGTTGAGTTCTTAGGCGATGCTGCATTCAGATTTCTTGGAAGCTAATGCAACAATCTTTTTTGTGTCTAAAAAATGTTACCATGAATTCAATGTGGTAACATTTTTGGTAACATCTTCCTTATTTAACCAACACAAACACCTGTTTTTAAGGCAGTTACGTTAAAAGAATAAGTCTCTTCGCAAAAACAAAAATGGCGTAAGTAATTGATTTTCAATGTTTTACGTCATTTTTTTATAATTCCCCCCAATAATAGGACAGTAAGTTAAGTTGGATTATTAAGCTAAATTTATTGTCAGATGAGCAGAAGAAAGTTTACATCGGAATTCAAGTTCAAGGTCGTTCTGGAGGCCTTATCGGAGCGTTACAGCATCCAGGAGCTGGGTCGCAAGTATGAGATCCACCCTACCCAGATTACCAACTGGAAGTCACAATTTTTAAAGAACGGACAGGCGGTTTTCGATAGGCCCGTCAAAGATGCCAAGAGCGAGGCCGAGGAAAAGGAGGAGCGGATGCTCAAAACGATCGGTCAGCAGAAAATGGAGATTGATTTTTTAAAGAAAGCCTTGTCATGAGGGATAGTGCAAAAGAACGTCGGAAGCACGTTGACAAGGCCTCCAAACTGAGCATTGTACGCCAATGCGAGTTGGTGGACATACACCGTAGCGGGCTCTACTATGCCCCGAAAGGGGAAACCCAGCTCAACTTGGAGCTGATGCGCTTGGTGGATGAGGAAC
>JABSQY010000130.1 GCA_013215525.1 Nanoarchaeales archaeon
ATTGTTAAAGTATACTGATGTTGAAGATTATATATTTGAAGATATTAAAACAGTGGATTTTAATTATACTGATTATAAAAAAGATGACTTATCTGATTTGACTATTGACTTATTTCCTTTATATGATAGTGAAACTAATTCTACTGAGTTGCTTACTTATGTTTATAATCGTGGAGATATTCCTGCTTTTAATGTATTTTATAAATATACTAATTTGAATTCATCAAATTCTTCTGAGAAACAGATTCCAACTCTTAATAGACGTGAAGTTGTTAATACTTCTGAAATATTTTTAAATTCAAATATTAGTTGGGAATTTTCATCACAAGCAGATTTTAGAAGTTTGATTGAAGAATATAATGAAACAAATAACTTTATTATTTCTAAAAGTTTTTCTAAACATTTATTTGAAGTTGTAAAGTTATTTAGAAATATTAGAATTACTGAGGGTGAAAGTTATATTATTGATATTGATAAAAGGAATGAGAGTTATAATTTAATTGATTTTACTAAATTAAATATTAGTTTATTAAATTCTGGAACTAATATTTCAAAAACTATTATTGATGAGAATATTACTCGATTTACTTTAACTACCAAAATAGGTGATAGTGGTTGTGATTATTTAGGTCAGAAGTTTGTGGCTGTTGAATTGGTTGAGATATCTTGTTCTGCAATAGATAGTTTTAGTTTAAATTTTGATTATATTAATGATTTATTTAATTACACATTTTTTAATGACATTTATAGGTCCATATATAACGCATTTGATGGAGAAATTTATTTTAATAAATCAAGTTATGATGAGAGTGAAAACTTAACTGTATTTTGGAATACAAAAGGAATTCCATATAATATTATATCTTATAGATTATTTAATAATAAAAAACAAGTGTTTGAAGATGATGGATTTATTGAAGTTGAACCAGTTAAAGAATTAGATAGTTATGTTAATCCAATTGATTTGAATGGAACTTATAATTTATCTAAAGATGTAAAACAAACTTTTCACTCATATTTACCTTTTGATTTAAATTATAGTAAGTTTGGTTTAAAAATTACTGGGGAATCTGATACTGCTGTTAATATGGGTGGTTTAAGTGGTGATTATTTAATTAATGGTGATACAAATGTTGGGATTATTGATGATGATTCTGATGTTGTTTATGGTGGTGATGAAGGATTTTCAGGTATTAGTTTAGGAGGAAATCCTGTTGTTGATTGTTCTCAGTTTTGCTCTTTATCAGGTGATACTTATACTTGTACTGGTTCTTTTTCTTGTAATGTATTTGAAACTGATAAACATATTGTTTTTGATTCAGTAAGTTTTTCTTTAATTACTTCTGGAAATTACAATCCTGCAGTTTTAAAAATTAAAACAAATAAATCTTTATCTCTTTTGAATTCTAATATGATTATAATTGGAGGTAGTGCTGGTAATAGTCAATTATTTATTAATGGAAATAGTAGTATTTTAATTTTTAATACTGATATAACTCTTAATGGTGGAAATGGACAAAAATCAAATGATTATTGTAGGGGGGGAGGTAGTTCAAATTTATTTATTGGAACACATTCTAGATATAAAAAATCAAATTTAATTATACTTGATTCAAACTTTAATCTTAATTCTGGGAGACCTTTGTCAAATAATGAAGATGGACATGGATGTAATGGTGGAAGTAGTAGTTTAATAATTAAAAATATTTTTGATTTTAATTTAAGTAATTCTAATTTTGATATTTTGGGAAATAGTGGTTCTGGTGGAAATAAACATCAACAAAGAGTTTATGGGGGGAAAGGTGGTAGTTCAAGTTTATTTATAAATATAAATAATAATTTATTTTTAGATGATTTAATGTTAATTTTAACATCTGGAAATGGGAATACTGGACATGGAACTCTTGGTGGTAATAGTGGGTCATCAAACCTTGAGATATATAGTAAAATAAATATATCGATTTTAAATTCTCAAATTAGTATGGGGACCGGGGTTGGAGGTTCGGCTTCATCTACTTGGTATGATGGTAATATTGAATGTGGGGATGCGGGAAACTCTGGTTTGGTTAAATTAAATATTTCTAGTAATACTAAGTTAAAAATAAATAGTTCAGTATTTGGACTTTCTACGGGAATTTCTGGGCAAGGTTTTACTAATAATAATTGTTATGGAAAATCAGGTGATACTGGTAATATATTATTTAATTTAAAATCAGATGATATTTTATTATTAAATTTGAATGATTTAAATTTGAAAACCGGTAATAGTGGATTTATTAGGGATTATGACCATCGACAAAGAAGTGGTTATTCAGGAGGAATCATTTTCGAGATATTTTCATATGAGAATTTTCATATGGATAATTCAAATTTATATTTAAAAACTGGAACAACCTATGAAGGAGATATACCTAGGAGTACTGGTTCAATTAAGTTTAATTTAGATGTAAAAAATGATATTTTATTTAACAATAATCATCTCTCAATAAATACTGGTAGGCCTGGTAAGGCACATAATAATTATGATAGTGACTGGATGAACAGAGACACATTTTACACTGGGGCAAGTAGCGGTTCAATTAATTTAATATTTAATAATTCTAATGAAATTTTATTTAATAATTCAAATTTTAATATATATACTGAATCTGGAAGTGATAGTATAGGTAATGTGATTACGACTGGGAGTAGTGGAGATTTATCTTTAGAAATAAACACATTATTATTTTATTTAGTGAATTCTGAATTTAATTTAACTTCAGGAGTTCTCCAATCCGGAGGTAGTGAAAATGAAATAATAAGTAAAACTCATTCAGGACATATAAGATTTAATTTAAATTCACCTAAAATAATTTTTGATAATGGTAAATTAAATCTTGAAACTGGTAGAGTTTTAAGTACTGGTAAAGGTAAAGGAGGGAGTATTTTTTTTAATTTAAATTCATATTCAAATAATTTATTAAATAATTCATTAATATTTTTTAAAAAGGGTAATGTATATTCAGGAGGTTATGGGAGTGCAAATATCCTTAATTTTAATCTTAAAGATTTATTTATTGTTGATAATACTAGTTTTTTCACATTTGAGAATGTCAATGAAAAACCAAAATTAACTTATAATCCTGATTTGAATGGAAGATTA
>JABSQY010000131.1 GCA_013215525.1 Nanoarchaeales archaeon
TATTATGATCATTATAAAAATATATACCATTTCCTGAACCACTACCAATTAAAGTTGCACCATTACAATTTAATGTTGAATTAAAGTCCATATTTAAACCAAAAGGTAGATTGTATTCCCCTTCACATAATAAAGTATCACTATTAATAACCATACCATTTGTTGGAACTAAACAACTAGAAGTTGGACCAATTATCCCATTAAAATAATTATTTTCTCCCTCATCTGAAAAATATCTTGTTCCACTAGTCTTAGCATAATAAATTGGTTTATCATAAATATTATTTGACCCTATTATAGTGTTAAAAATATCAGATGTTAAATATATTGAATTTATATTATTATCAATAAAATTATTATTTACAATAGTATTATTATAACCTTTATAATTCTTAATTCCATAATTATTATTTAAAAAAGTATTATTTTGAATTAAATTATTATGTGGCCAAGGAGTAGTTGGATTATTATAATTTGAATAAAAATAAATTCCCTTATCATAATTTTTAATATTACAATTTAAAACTTTATTATTATGATCATTATAAAAATATATACCATTTCCTGAACCACTACCAATTAAAGTTGCACCATTACAATTTAATGTTAAATTAAAAATTATTTTATTTATTAAAATAGTTTGATATATCATTAATTACTGATTTATATACACATAAATTTGATAACGCACATTTAATAAAATTATTTTTAGTATTTGGTAGGTTTTCTTTTTGTGAAATATGTGTTTTTGGAGTTATATTGTATGTTTGTTCTATATTTTTTTCAGTCCCATATTGTCCAATGAATGCTGATTCTAGTACCATTGAACTTAATACTATTGCTGCTGCAATTTCAGGTCCTTTAAATATACTTTTACTTTTTTTTGCCATGTATATTGTTGCTAATGGAACTGATAATAATAATAATGTTCCAAAAATTAAATTGTATGACTTATCTTCTTTATATTTTTCTTCAAATTCTTGAGAGTATAATTTATTTTCTAAATTTAGATTATTTTTATTAATGTTAAATTGAGTATAATTTAATTTAGTTTCTTTTCTTATCTGATATAATTTTCTTTTTCTTTTTTTTAATATATTTTTCATTTTTATTTATTTTTGTTATTCTTACTTTTGTTTTAGTACTTTAAAATAGGCTATTTATCTATTTAAAATTACATAAGGTTTATACTTATGTTTAGTTAAATTTATAAAGATTAAAGTTATATTACTTTTATGTATAGAAAAATCACAAAGGCAGGTCCAGCGACACATACGATTTCTCTACCTCCTAAGTGGATTAAAAAGAATAATCTTGAACCAGGTGTTGAGATTAGACTTGATGAAATTGATAATAACTTATTGTTGAGTGTAGCTGATTTAGGTTGTGATGTGATTAAAAGAATTCCTTATGATGAAGTTTTACTTGAGTATATGATTGAGAAATTATATTGCGAAAGTACTTTACAGATTGTAATTTATAGTGATTATGAAATTATTGATATTGATTTTATATATAATATTATTAAAAAGTTTGTAGGTTTAAAAATAATTGAACAATCGGATAATAAAGTAATTTTGAAACAAATTTTAGAACCAAGTAGTACAAGTCCAAAAGCTATTTTAAAAAGAGTTTATCTATTATTAGAGGATTCATTAAAACAAAATCCGCCACAGTTTCGAGATTTACAAGAAGTTTTAGTTTTATCAAGTATTCAAAATTTAAATAAATTAGAACATGAAAAGTTATTAATGATTTATGAGAGTTTAATGTTATTAGATAAACCGATTTTTGATGAAATGTATTCTTATTTTGGTAGTATTTTTAGTTTAATTTGCAAACAAAAAATACATTTTTCAAAGAATAGAATAAATGAATTAAATATTTTATTTGAGAATTGTGAAAATTATTTTAAGATTTATTCAAAAAAAGAATCAATTAAAGTAATTAATAAATTTTATTTATGTGTTGAACTTTGTAAAAAATTACATGAAATCATCATTATGAATCAATCTATTGATGTTTTAGATAAAATTGAGATGTCTGATGAGTTTGATAATAAAAAGTATTTAGTTGGAGTTTGTTTAAAAAATCAATCAAATAAATATTGGGAAAAATATGTTAAATCTTCAATTGTTGATTCTTCAAGTTTAGTTAAAGATACTAAATTTATTTTTAAGTCTCCTTTTACTTATCCTGATATTTCTGCGCAAGAAAAAATTTTACTTGAATTTATTGAATGTGGTGTTGATGTAATTGTACTTGCTCCAAATCATCCAACAAAATTAAATGATGTTTTAGAGAAAGTAGTAGGTCTTGGAATTAAACTTGTAATTATTGATACTGAGGTTGAGTACGAAAAAGATAATGAAATAAAACATTATTATATTGGTTCAGATAATTATTTAGGAGGAACTTTAACTGCACAAAAACTTAATAATATTTTAGGTAAGACGTCAAATGTGTTAGTTGTTGAAGGTCAATCTGAAGGGAATTTTCATGATAGAGTTAAGGGATTTAAAGTGAATTTTGATTGTGGAAATGTTGATGTTATATGTTGTGATTTCCAACAAAGTGTTGCTTATAAAAAAACTTTAAAATTTTTAAAAGATAAAAAAAATAGTGTTAGTGCAATTTATTCAACTTCAGATAATATGACTTTAGGAGTTTTACAAGCGCTTGATGAGATTGGTTTATGTGTTCCAGTTTGTAGTTATGATGCCACAAAAGAAGTACGTATGTTAATTAAATCTGGAAAGATTATATCTTCAATTGATAATAAACCTGTTGTTTTAGGTTCACTTGCAGTTGATGTTGTATCGAAGTTGTTAATTGGGAAAGAAGTTTCAAAGAGAACTGTGTACGATGTTGAGTTAGTTGATTAATTAATCTATTATTATTATTATTTATTTTAAATGGTTTAAAAATGAAACTTTAATATTATCATTAAAAAAAGTTATTAATATTTATATTATAACTTTTATTGTAATTAGTATGATTAATGTAAATAAAAGTAATGTTGATAGTTTTTTAAGAAAAGAAATAATTAAAGAAGAAAAAGAATTTCAAAAAGTTAGAGAATCTTTTGATAAAACTTTACATAAATTAATGACAGTATTATGAAGT
>JABSQY010000132.1 GCA_013215525.1 Nanoarchaeales archaeon
ATATTTTAGCACCTAAAGTATTTTTTAGTGATATTTCAAATAAAAAATATAAAACATATATGATTATGGAGCTTTTAGGTTCAAAGACTTTAAAAGATTTAAATAATGTGGATTCTTATTTAGAAACATTTGGTAAATTATGTACTACATTTCATAATATTGAGTCTAAAGTACAAGGGAGAATTGTTAATGATAAAATAGTTCCAATTTCAATTAAAGAGATTAATGAAACTAGTTTTAAAACAAATTTAAATAAATTAGTTGAAAAAAACTGTTTTACAAAAATTGAGATGGATACAATATTAGAAGTACATAACACATATTTTGATTCTAGTAAGGCTGTGTTGTGTCATATGGATTTAGCATTAAGTAATGTTTTAATAGATAAATCAGATTCAATTTTAGGAATTATCGATTGGGAGTGGGCAGGATATTATCCTCCAGAGTTTGAGCTTGCAAAGATTGAATTATTTTTTGCTATTGATAAATTAGATTTTAATAAATTTTTAAAAGGTTATAGAGAAATTTCACCAGTTAGAAATTATGAGAAAATGAGAAAATCTTTTATTTTAACACATTTATTACAGTTATTAAATCTTTTTAAAAATATAACTTTTGAAGAAGATAAATATAAAATTTATAAAAAATATTTAGATAATTTTTTATTCTCTAATTAAACTTAATTTTTTTAATAAAGTATTATCTTTAAATGTGAATAATCTTTATAAAGTTAAATTATTAATATTAATCTATGAATAAAAGAAAAGTTTTAATTTTTGATTGGGGTGGTGTTATTGCTGGCGATAATAATAAAATTGCTTCAAAGATATTATCAGACAAATATGATTTAGATTATAATAAATTATATAATTTTATATGTGATACTGAAAATAAGTATTTAGATGTTAAATATGAATCTAATTTTTTTTTAGAGATTGCGAGCGAGTTCTCTTTAAGTGTTGATGAGGTTCGAAATGAATTAGAAAAAGTTGGCCCTAATAAAGAGATATTAAATTTAATTTTTAAACTTAAAAAAAAGTATGATTTATTTTTATTATCAGATCAAATTACATTTAAATCAAATGATATTAGAAAAAAGTTACTTCCTAATCCATTTGTTAAGATGTTTTTTTCAAATGAATTAGAATTATCTAAGTATAAATCAAATAATATTATTTATGATGTTGTTTTAGATAAAATTAATAGTGAATTTGATTATAATTCTAATTACGAAGTTTATTTTATTGATAATAATAAAACAAATATTAAATTTGCTAATAAAACAAAAATTAATGGAATTTTATTTGAAACTTTTGAGAAATTAGTTTTAGATTTAAAAAAGTTAAATATACTATAAATTAGTGATTATTTCATCTTATTTTTAACTTTGTTATAATATAATACAGGTAATATTTTTAAACCCCAAAGGATATATTATTTTATGTCACTTTATAGAAATATTGTTGCGAGTTTGCCAGAAGTTGCAAACCCGGAGAAAAAACAAAGTTTAAGAACGAGATTAATGTGGACATTTGGAATTTTAGTTATATTTTTATTTCTAGCTTCCATCCCATTATATGGAGTTTTAGGTACACAAGCCGAATATTTTAAGACATTAGAATTGCTTTTAGGAGCAAAATTTGGAAAGTTATTGACTCTTGGAATTGGTCCAATTGTTACAGCATCCATTGTTTTACAATTATTAAAAGGTTCAGGGATTGTTAAAATTGATTTAACAAATGAAGAAGGGAAATTTTTATGGCATGGAACTCATAAATTATTAACTTTTGCATTTATTTTAGTTGAGTCTTTTGTATATGTTAAGTTTAATGCCGTAACCTCGGCATCGCCAGAGGTGTTCTGGTTTGTTGTCGCGCAGCTTGCTCTTGGAGGATTTTTAGTATTCTTTATGGATGAAGTTGTGAAGAAATGGGGGTTTGGTTCAGGTGTATCAATTTTTATTGCCGCAGGAATCGGTCAGGCCGTATTTTTACAAATTTTTAGTCCATTTACTTCAACAGGTGCTATGGGTTGGGGATTCTCTGGAACTGAGGTTGCAGTAGGAAAATTATGGGCTGGATTATATTATTTATCTCATGGAGATCCTATGACGTTTTTAACAGCAGTGTTAGGTCCGATTTCAATTACAGTTGCTCTGTTCTTTGTGATTGTGTTTTTCCAAAGTATTAATGTAGAAATTCCTTTATCTTTTGGAAGAGTGAGAGGGCAATCAATGAAATGGCCTTTGAACTTTTTTTATTCAGGAGTTATTCCAGTTATTTTAATTTCTGCTATGGGTGCAAATATCCAGCTTTGGGCGAGATTATTACAAGGACTTGCAGATTCTGCAACTTCCTCAGGGTTTACAAGATTTATGTCAGAACATGTTTTAGGACAATTTGCTGAAGGGTCAGCTACTCCTGTATCAGGTTTAGTTAATTGGATTTTCCCATTAGATATTTGGTCTAATATTGGAAATTTATTTACTTTACAAATTTGGCCACATATGTTATCTTATACGATTTATATGATTGTTGGTGCTACTGTGTTTGCATACTTTTGGGTTCAAACTGCAGGTATGGATTCACGAAGTCAAGCTAAACAAATTTTAAATTCAGGATTACAAATTCCAGGGTTTAGAAAAGATGTTCGTATTATTGAAAGAGTACTTGCTAGATACATTACTCCTTTAACTATTATGGGTGGTATTGGTATTGGTCTATTAGCTGCATCAGCCGACATTCTAGGAGCTTTAACTTCTGGAACAGGTATTTTGTTAATGGTTATGATTATCTATCAATTTTACACTTCTTTAGCGAAAGAGTCTATGGAAGACTTCTCTGTTTTAAGACAGTTTATGCGTAAGTAATTTTTACTTACTTTTTTTTATTCTAATTATTTATTTTTTTTATATGTTGATTTTTCTATTTTTTAAAATACTATAATTTAAATACTTTTAAATTATTTGAAATATTATGGAGTTTAAAATAGATATAAATTTTATTTTTCAAAATGAAAAATATTTAGTTACAAAAATTGAAGAATTAGAAAAAGATAGATTTCAAATTTTAACTAATAATTCTAAAATTAGTTTT
>JABSQY010000133.1 GCA_013215525.1 Nanoarchaeales archaeon
TAATAAGCGTAAGATATTCTTACCTAGAATTATTATGAATCGACCATTTAAAAAGATTAAGCAACATATTGCCGCTGCGTTGAGTCTATTAGGAAAAGGAATACATGATCGAGCTATTATTGTTGCATTAGTGCCTATAAGTTATCAGCACGAAGATATGGAAACGATAGAAGTTTTACCTATTGATACTTTTACTACGGTAAAAGTAAGAACCAAAATAGTTAAATTTTGTAAATGAACAATGCTGTATTCATGCGGCTAACTTATATTCTCGTTTAAGTTGATGATGAATTATTTATAAATGTGAGAATTGCTGTGTTTTTGGATCATGTTTGTGTGCCCTCCCCTGCTCTACTACTTTTAATCAACAAAAGTTAATTATTTATAAGTTTTGCTGCCGACATAAAAATGCAGTTAATTTATGAAGTATAATTTTATATTTTATCAGTCTATTTTTTCATTTTTTAGTGAATTAAACTTTTTCAATAAAATCAACCTGCTCTGTCATTACCTTAAACAATGCAATTTTGTGTGTTGCAATGAGTCGTATTTTTTACCTTGGGTAAAAATTAATTTAGTTATTTATAAAATTCATAGTATGCGGTTATTCAAATTTTTATAGAAAAGGTTACAGAATCTGTAACCTTATATGTGAGTAATTAGAGCTAGTTTTTGTCATTGAATTGTTTTAGTTGATAACGAGGAGTAGTGTTTATATTTTATTCTTGGCAAACACCGCCCCCGATTACCATAGTAGGGTATTGATAGAGTGGTATGAATATTACTAAATAGTACTTCAGAGTGCTTTTTTTGATGTTTTTAGATTTATAAGTTTGCTAATAGTAGTTATTAAAACAAAAAGGTTACAGAATCTGTAACCTCACATGTTAGTAATCTGAACGTGCAGTATTAATAATCCCTGGTAAGTTGTATGTTTTGTCAAATCTCTTGGGTAATATCATGTAAATTAAATTGTTGGTTTCATTCAAGGCATTCAGATCATTCAGGTATTATATTTTTGTAATAGGAAAAATTTTAATTGAATGCATTGCTATCTAATTAACTTTAGCGGAAAAATTTTGAGTTGAAGCCCCCGAGTAGTAATACGGGGGTAAAGTCTTTTTAAACTCCTGACCTTTTCGATTGCTTAAAAGTTGGGTTTTCTTTCCTTTTTTATCTCAGAACCAAAAAAACATTAATACAATATTGCTAAATTAGAGTAGGTTTTTATATCGTGTTATTTGTTGGGTTACAATGGTCCAAGTTTAGGCAATATTAATGCTGAAAAAAGGCGATAATACCATCTCATTAAAATTTTAATATTTTGGGCAATCAACGCATGTTTAGTAAATACATAATTTATCTTGCCAGAAGTATACTCTTCCAAAAATCGGTCTGTATATTTGTGATCGGTATGTTGCAGAATACCATTATATAAGTAGTCAAATTCACATTGATTGATCAACGATCTTATTACTTTGCAATTTTCATCAAGAAACTTTAAAAAATTATGTGTTATGTCACCTTGTTCGCTGTGATTCACTTTTATTGATAAATCCTTTGAATGATCTTCATTTAAAAGTTTATCTCTACAAAACTTGTTTATTTTTTGAAAATAAATTGAATCTTTTTTGTTTTGAATAATACATCTGTATTCATTTAATAAATATCTGATATCGTGATAGTTATCAAAATAGTAGAAACCGTTTTTTTCTTCAATGTTACCCTTTGTAAATTCGGGTAAGGAGTCATATCTAGTTATAAAACATATAGATTGCGCTCGTTCAAAATCGGTAAGAACATTTCGTGGTGCACTTATTTCATATTGAAATCTGATTGTATCAGGGATTTTTGTTTTATAATTTTTGTTTGCCGTTTCAATTATATTTTCAACTTCTTTAAACACGGTGTTAAATTTATTTTGAATTTCAACAGGTATTTCCATATTTAATTTGTAACCTATATTATATTTTAGAGTGGGTGTCCTTCAGATTTCTAATAAATTTGAGAGGCTGTTTCTTTTGATTTTTAAAAGAAATCGACATTAGTGTGAAAGAAATCAAATAAGATATCACCAAACCCCCAAATAAAAGTACTTAAAATAGCAATAGATAATACGTGCATTTGTGCAATTTTAGTTTGAGGGGTCAATAATAGATCGGTTGTTTCGTTTAAAAGTGAAATTGATTGAAGTCTATGATTTCTACCAGCACGTTCCATTGCTATACGTTCATCTTCGATTATTCTTTGGACGTTTTCATTTATGTATTGTTCGGTCTTTTTTAATTTTGGTAAAATAGCCGTTTCCATAAGCAAAGCATAGATAACTATCAAAGAACCAATTCTTGCAAAATCATCTCCATTTGATAATAAAAACCATGAAAGTAGAATAGATATTGAAGTTAATAAATAACCAAATAATATTCGGTTATCAATCTCTTTATTTTGTGATGAAAATTTCATGCTGATAAATCTCCATAAAATTAGAACAATAAAAATTTAGAACCAATTAACATGATATTAAGATTGTTAAAAATGCATATAGCTATAAAAATAATTAGAGCGGGTGTGTCTCTATTTTATAACTTAAGCAAACCTAATAGGGACACGAATTGTTTCAGATTCTTCCTTACCTTTATATTGATAAAAAAATTCAACAAGTATATGTCCCATTTCTCTATCTTTCAGATCTTCTGCATTCCAAACTAAGTCGTGGGGATTAATGAAAATAGAAGTTGTATCCATAATTAATTCTATTTCTGCTATCTCTGATTTTTTTTCTAAACTTATTTTATTTGTTTTAACATTTACGATTTTAAATTTTCTAAAATAATCGTCTTTATATAGAAAATAATCTTCAACTAATACAAATTTTTTTACTTTTGCTTTTCGCATAAGAAGTATTGGTGTTTTTCTAGCCTGCACTTGTAGCTTTACTATATATCTATTAGGGTAAGTATCATCTTTTATCT
>JABSQY010000134.1 GCA_013215525.1 Nanoarchaeales archaeon
TTATATTTTTAAAAAATATAAAATACTTACAAATTGAGGCTTTACATATTAGATCTACGGCAGTTAAATTTTGGGAGAGATTAGATTTTAAAGTAGAAAAAAATCATGGAACTTATTTATTAAATAAATGATTTAAAAATAGTATTAAATTATATATTTCTCTAAAATTAATAATAACTAAAAGAAGTTATAATACTAATAACTCATTTTTAATATTTTATTCGATTTTTAGGAGTTAATTCAAGGAAAATCAAAAAAATGTATTCATGTTTATCGCTTTACTTAAAGTTACTGGAATATTAATTATCTTCTTGGTTTGTAGTTAGTATTTTTCTTCTTAAATGGTTTCTTAGTGTGGTTTCTTGTTCTGTGATTACCTTCTTTTTTATTATCTCCATCATTACCTTTTCTATCATTATTATTATTTTTATTATTATTTCTATCTTGACCTCTATTACCAGAGTCATTTCTATTTTTTGAAACATGTGAATTTGATTTCTTTCCATTGTTTTGATTATTTTGATTTGATTTTGCAAATCCGTTATTTTTTTGATGGAATCTTTCTTTCTTTGGTGGTTTTGCATCACTACCTCTAGCATTTTGCGCTGATGTACTGTGATACTTGTGTTCCATTACTGGAATCTTTTGTTTAATAATTACTTCAATATCTCTTAAGTATTCTCTTTCATCTGCGCAACAAAAACTGTATGCAATTCCTTCTGTTCCTGCTCTTGCTGTTCTTCCGATTCTGTGTACATAAGATTCAGGTTCATTTGGTAACTCGTAGTTGATTACATGGCTCACGTTATCAATGTCAATTCCTCTAGCAAATATCTCTGTTGCAATTACTGCTTTAATTTGTCCAGATTTAAAATTAGCTAATGTTCTTGTTCTTGCATTCTGCGACTTGTTTCCGTGAATCGCTTCAGCTTTAATATTGTTCTCAGATAGATACTTTGCAATTTTGTTTGCTTTGTGCTTTGTTCTTGTAAATACGATAGTAGTTTTAATTTCTTCTGGACTTAGTAGGTCTAGTAGTAAATCATTTTTATCTTTTGTATCAATAAAGTACATTTCTTGTTTAATTTTATCAATTGTTTTAGATTGTGGTGTTACTTCAACTTTAAGTGGATTGTTCATAAAGTCTTTTGTAAGTTTAACTATTGAGTCTGGCATTGTTGCAGAGAAGAATAATGTTTGCCTTTGTTTTGGTAGATTTTTTAAAATCTTTTTAATATCGTTAATAAAACCCATATCAAGCATTCTGTCAGCTTCATCTAGAATTAAATATTCAATTTGTGATAAATTAACTAGTCCTTGATTTAAAAGGTCTAATAATCGTCCAGGTGTTGCGATAATAATTTCTACTCCTTTGTTTAGTGCTCTTACTTGCGCGTCTTGTTTAACTCCTCCAAATATTACTGTGTGTTTGAAATGAGTGAACTTTCCATAGTTTTCAATACTTTCTCCGATTTGCGCTGCAAGTTCTCTTGTAGGTGCTAAAATAAGTGTCTTTGGTGTTGTGAATGTAACTTTTAAACTTTGGTTAAACATATTTTGCAGAATTGGTAATGTGAATGCTGCAGTTTTTCCAGTTCCTGTTTGTGCAATTCCTATTAAATCCTTTCCTTGTAAAATGTGAGGTATTGATTTTGCTTGAATTGGTGTAGCTGTAACGTAGCCACTTTTTTCTAACGCCTTTTGAATAGGTTCAATTAATTTGATTTCTTTAAATAACATAGTAAAAAAAGTACTTGTTTGGTTATAAAGGACTTGGTTTTAAAGGTGTGATTTTTATCTTTCAATAAAATATGAAATGTGGTCAAGATTGTGAAGTTGAGCACATACTGCGAGAATTATTTTATCTTCATTCATTTTATTTCGTGGAAGTCCTAAACATGCATTAGTTTCAATTGGAAATATAGTGGTATCTCTTTGATTATTATGGGTAACTATACGACCTTCAGGAAAATATGTGACTTGTGGTACTCCATGAAGAACAAAGTCATCTCTTTTAAAAGTTGTTATTTCCTCACTAATATTTAATATCATTTCTTCAATTCCTTTACTTTCTTTTTCATAATATAATCTTAAAAATTTTTTCGCTGAAAATTCATCATTATTTTCAAGACAACTTACAACATAACAATTAACATAGTAATCATTAACATCATTATCTTTAATTTTTACTTTTGCATATTCAGAGATATGTTTAGTACTTCTTTCTAATGCTTGTATCATAGTTATTACTACATAGTAATACTTTATAAAGATTTAGTAGTTGATTGAATGAAAATTATAATCAATTAATTCAAATTTTTAATCACATGGAAAATGAAGGTTTCCTTTATGATTCTATTCAGAATCAAGCAATTATTAGTGAAAACTCCGAGAAGATATTGGATCAACTCTTAAATAAAGCTTAACTATCCGACTTTAACTTTTTTGAATCCAAAAAATGCAAATAAGATAGCCAACGCTACAAAAATGAGTCTTGTTATTTTTTTCATGATAATGGGGATATTAGTACCCATGGCCTACTTAATACACGGCCCCATATGTTACCGCTGAAAATCAGGAAAAGTAGTATAATCTGCTCCTCCGTAATCGATATTTCGCGTACAACTTCCTATGAGTAATACTTGTGCAGACAATACTTCATTTTTTGGAGAAAAAAAATATTTGGGGGAAATATTGGCCTTTTTGCCATTTTGTTATAATCACCCGATAACTTGATCATTTTCAATTGTTTGAATTCAGGTTTAGGGGACCATGAAAATGATTGTATGCTCCAACATTGGGCCAAATATTATCATGTAGCTATACTTGGTTTCACCGGTTTAAGCCTTGAAAGTTTGGTACATTGCAATTCTGGTTTTAAGTAACAGGGCTCTGTTCATCCTTTAGGCAAGATTCGTTTA
>JABSQY010000135.1 GCA_013215525.1 Nanoarchaeales archaeon
TTTGGCTCATATGCCAAAAATACAAATGATAAACATTCTGACATTGATTTGTGTGTTATTTGTGATAATGACAAAGTAATAAAAAAGTTATTTGATAAATTAAGATTATTACCTTTAGATATTGATTTAAATGAGTTTTCAGTTAGTGAATTTAAGTCAATGATTGACACTAAAAAAGTAAATGTGTCTTCTGAAATTATTTCAAATAATGTTATTTTATTTGGAGTAGAAAACTTTTATAGTTTATTTAATAATTAATTTAAAATGGATATAAATAAAATAAAACAAGCTCAAAGTAATTTAAAAATATATTTTGATGATGGTTTAATTAAGAAACAAAAATTTGATAAACTTGTATATGATACTTATATGAAAAATCACACGGAATCTATTGAAGTAGCTCAGAAGTTACTTGATGATGATGTGTCGGATTTGTGGGTTATTGTATCGTCTTATTATTCGATGTTTTATATTGCTAATGCTTATTTAGTTAGTATTGGTCTAAAAATTGGTCATAAAATAGCTCATAAAGTTACTGCTGATTCTTTAATTGTGTATTTAAAAGAACATATTGAAGATAATTTGATTGAAAATTATGAGTTGCTTGCTGGCGATGCTTTGTCGATTTCAGAAAATTTAGTTGAGAGTTTTGAGTTTGAAAGGGTTAAAAGATCAAAGATTCAATATGAAACAACAGATAATATTAAAAAGTATAAAGCTGAAACTTCTATTAGAAGAGCAAAATTATTTGCTTTAGAGATTGAGAAATTATTTGAAGAGTAAATAAAAATAGAAAATACTTCAATGAAAAAGTTTGATATATACTACTCCATAATTAGATTTACGGACTTTAATTTATTAATACTGGATGAGTATATTAATTGAAGAAATATTATAATAAAAAATTTCTAACAAATGACTTTCTCAATTCATCCTCGCCTTAAAAGGACAAGGATTTCTTGAGAACCTAATTTAAAAATTAATAATCTCTTTTTGGTTTACGTTTTTGAAAACAATTTCTACAATAAATTGGCTTACCACCCTCACTAGGCATAAAAGGAACAGTTGTCTCCGCATTACAATCATCACAAATAACTCTATATGAAGTCCTAATGTCGCGAGGACTATCAAAATCATTATCGCTAGGATTATTTGACTTAAACTCTTCATTCTTTTTAAAACAAGCTTTACAATATACAGGCCTTCCACCAACTGTAGGCTTAAACGGAACATTAGTTTCAACATTACAACTAGCACAAATTACACTATAATAAGGTTTATCTTCTTGAGATTTATCTGAATTAAACTTTCCTTGTGGTGATGAATTTCGAGTATTGTCACCATCTTTTTTATATTTTCCAGAACCATTTGAAGAGTTACCATTGTAACTACTTGAAGATTTACCTTTATATCCACCAGAAGAAGAATTACTTCTACTATTTTGTGAACCTCTTGATTCAGAACTTTTATTCTTATCTTTATTATATTTATCTCTAATATATTTTTCTCCCATGTTTTAAATTAATATTATATAGAAATAAAATTAAATCTACACTTATAAAGTAGATTATTAAATTTTAAAAGACAATAATTGAGAAATAAAGAAATCATAAATATGTTAGATTATATTAAGATAATTATAAGTTTGAGAGAGTATGCTAAAGTGTATGACTTTTATGTTGGGGCTGTGTTGGTGTGGTTGTGATTAATGTGATTTTATTTGTCATTTTAATTTATATTATATTTCTTCTATATAATACTATGACTCTCTATGTTACATGTTCATATTAAAATTAATTTATACAATTATTGCGATAATGATTCCTGATAATATAAACATTATAATTAATTCCCATATTTTAATATTTCTTTTTAATATAATTACATTTACAAAACTATAAACTAATGATACAACAAATAATATCATTCCTAATAAAATTGGTACAACCCAACCAATACAGTCAAAACCGCCAGCGCCACTAATACTACATAGTTTAGTTTTAATTAGTCCAAATATAAATATTAGAAATCCTAATCCAGCTCCTAAAAACCAATTCTTAAATGTTTTATATGTCATTATCTTCATAGTATTATATAATTTATTTATTATATAAACTTATCTACACCAACCTTTTTTCTGACGAATTTCTTTAAGGAATCAAAGATTCCTAAACCTTTATGAGACTTCGCTTACAAAAAGTAACGGTTCGGGTCGCTCGCCATCTTGAGGCGTTCTCACCTTTCCCCCTAAAATTTGTAAAAAAGATTGAGCAAAAAAACTTTAGTTAGTTTCTATATAATTTAGCTTTGTTTTTTATTCTCTTCTTCTTTTATTCTTATTTTTTTTGTTTGTTTTTTGGTGTTTGTTACTGTGTTGTACTTTGGTTTAAAATTGAAACTTAATAATTGAATTATTGAGTTGTTGTACATTATTATAATAATTTAATTGTCTTATTTTATATGGTTCAAGTTGTTACAAAGTCTAATGTTGATAAATTAATTCAACAAATGATGGAAAAAAATAGAAAAGAATTTGAGAAAGTTTCAGATAGGATGGAAAGAAATTTATTTAAATTAAATTCTTTATTATGATGTTTTCTTTTAAATTTATTTCTTTTGAAATTAAACTTGATTTGATTTTGGATTACTTTTATTTATTTTTAATTTGTTAATTTAGTTTAAAGCAAAAAAAAGGGAAACTCTTTAAAGCTCCCCTTAGTTTTATTTTTTCTTTTTCTCTCTATCTATTTGGTCTAATTTTCTGATAGCCCAGTTAATTCCAGCACTACCACCCCAACAGTCCCACATAATACCACCACAACCTTCACTGTAAGGTACATCTTTGTTCTGCTGATGACGTTTAAAACTAGCCATTCTAGCTAT
>JABSQY010000136.1 GCA_013215525.1 Nanoarchaeales archaeon
GGAGGAAATAATTTAAATAAAAAATATTAAGATTTAAATGATAATATCCTAGATAACGGTAAACTAAGAGATGATAAAGAATTTGAAATATTGGATTATTCAATAAAAAATGATTTATTTGTACTTGGAACTTGTAGAGGTGCTCAAGTTATAAATTGTTTTTATAATGGTAAATTAGAAATAATAAATAATCTGTCACATATGGCTAAACTACACACAATTAAACTTGAAAATAAAAAAATAGAAGTTAATTCTTATCATAGATATAAAATAAATGAATCTAAACTACCACCAGAATTAGAAATATTAGGTATTTGTGAATCAGATAACTCAATTGAATATTTTAAAATTAAAAATAAAAGTATATTTGGAATTATGTGGCATCCTGAAAGAAAGAAATTAATTCAAAATAAAGAATTTAATAAAGAACTAATTAAAAAAATATTTAAAATAAAATAAATTTAAAGATTAATATATTTCTTAATCTCTCCAGTTTTTTCCCAAATCACTGCTTTTTCATAATCTTCAACTGTATCAAACTCCATCCAACCATGTTTAATTAAACTTACTTTTACTTGAAATTTATTATCTATTAGTTCTTGTAACATACAAGTCATATATGCTTGTTTAAAAGATTTAGATTTTTTCCACCTATTATAACTATTCCAATATAAATCTTTATTTTTTTCAAATAATTCAACAAATTTCAAAATCCCTATTTTTGAAAATTTAATTAAACCAACATATCTTGATTTACACTCCTTTAACTCACACGAAGTATTTCCTAGTTCAAGTAAATTTAAATTTTTATCATAAACAAAACTTTCCATATCATCTTCCCAATCATCCAATCTCGCTTTCCAATAATCCAAATAATCTTCATCTGCTAATACACAAACATCATTTTTTGAATCAATTAAATTTTCAATTAAATTTTTTTCATAAATAATATCACTATAACAAACAATTACATCATCACATAACTCAACTTTAGCCTGCATTAAAGATACAACCATATTAGTTGATGAATATTCTGGACTATGAAAATATTTAATATTTGGATAAGTAATTTTTTCTTTATTATATCCTGTAATAATTGAAATATCATTAATTCCACAACTATTTAAAACTTCTATTTGTCTTTGAATTAAAGTTTTTTCATTAAATTTTAACATTCCTTTAGGTAGATTTTCTGTATATTTACCTAATCGTGTACCCATCCCTGCTGCTAATATTACTGCTTTCATATTTTATATATTTATTTTAAATTAATAAATTAAATTGTTAACTATACAATTCTTTTTATTTGTTTTGTTGAACAATTCATTTCAATTTTTTTAGATTTCTCCACATACTCGTAAATTGAAGCTCCACAACCAATAGCCGCAGGTAAATTAAACTCAGCACATCTAATTGACATATGTGACGCTGTCCCTCCAAATTTAGTAATTAATGCTCCTATATTATGACTAAATATCCAATCAAACCCAGGATCTGCATTTTCAATTAAGATTATTTTATCCTCAAGTTTTAAATTTTTTATATCTTGTGAATCTAAAACTACAACCTCAGAAGTTATGGATTTATTTGATACAAAATTTGGTTGATTATCAAGAGTATGAAAATAATCAATATTTTTTTCTTGATAAATTACAGGAGGTAATTTTAGACTTTCTGTAATTTTAAAATCTAATTTATTTTTCTTAACTTTTTCTTCTAATTGAAATATGAAATTTTTAGGACAACTTGAATGAGAATACTTTAATATATCTTCTATTTCTAAATAAGATAAATCATCTTTTGTAAATTTATTACTATCACTAAATTCTTTTTCTAACAATTCAAAAACTAATGAAAGATTTTTTGTAAATTCAAATTTAGCATATTCTCTAGCTGAAGTTGCTGATTTAATAAAATTACATAATGACTCTGAATTAAACTTAAAATCATTTTTAATTAAGATCTTATCTATACTCTTCATAATTAAATTAGAAAATTTAAATTTATGTTCGTGTTGTGTCTCCTCATAATTAAAATTCTCTAAATCAATATATTTATCAAATCCTTCTTTATATGATTTTGAAGTAATATCATAAGTCCCAGGCCTTAAATGTCCAAAATTTTTAATAAATTCATTTTTATCTATTTGATTTAATTTTAATTTATTTAAATTAATTAAAAAGTCTCCAGCCACTGTTTCTATAGAATTAAAAAACTTGTCGTACTCTTCTTCAGAAATTATTTTTTCTTCTTTCATAGATTTTAACATTATATTTCCAATGAATCCAATTCTTGCTAATTTAGAAAATGGAAGTGTTCCATATTGCTTACAATCATAAATTAATTGTGAGATCTTAACTAAATTTGAAACCTTTGAATGGATAATTTTTTTTCTTTTTTCTTCAAGTAACTTTAATTTATTTAACTCATTGCTAATTGAAAAACCATTTTCACAAATAATTGAATTTGTTAATCTAATTAAAGATTTTTTTAATTTAGTAACCTCATTATTAGAAAATCCATTATTCAATAACTCTTCACTTTCAATATCAAAATTTAATTTAGCACAAGTATGAACAATATTAAATTCAACTTTATCATGTAATTGTGGATTTTTAACAAGTTTTGATATATAAAAATTAACTAATTTATTTTCAAGTTCTTCGTCTAAATCATTTGTTAAAAATGTATTAAAACTCATCCTAACGTCAACATATGGTTTTCCAGAGAATGAAGTAATCCCAGGATGATATCCTATCTCTTTATATCCCATTTCTGCACGACTAACTGGCCATACTTCATTAGTAATTAATTCTCTGTATAATGAAAAAGCAAGTGGCCTTGGTGACACTCCTATAA
>JABSQY010000137.1 GCA_013215525.1 Nanoarchaeales archaeon
TAAATATGTTATGTTTAAGTTTACTAAGTTCTATTTTATTCACTTTCTATTATTAGGAGAATTTATAAGTATATTTTATTATCTCTATATATGAGTATTGTTTTGATGACTGGTGGTACAGGTTTTATTGGAAGTTTTATATTAAAAAATTTATTTTCCGATGAGTCTATTTCTGAAATTGTAATTATTACTAGGGATTGTGAAATTGCTAAAAACACATTACTTAAAAAAAATATTAATTGTGACAAACATATTTTTATTGAATTAAATTTTAAAAAAATTTTAAAGTTAGATAATAGGGATTTGAAACAAATTTTATCGTGTGATAAAGTTTATCATATTGCGGCATGTATTTCTTTGTCTAATAGTCCTAAAATTATTGATATTAATTTTAATGGAACTAAATTTATTTTAGATTTATTTATTTCTTCAGGAGTTAAATTGGATAAATTTGTTTTTTTTAGTACAGCTTATGCTTTTGGAATTAGAGAAACCTCAGTTCAAGAAAATTGGATTTTAGAAAAACCTCGAAGATTTAGAAATACTTATGAAGAATCTAAATTTTTGTGTGAAAAATTAATTTATGAATATCATAAAAAATATAATTTAAATTATTTAATTATTCGTCCGTCTGTTGTTATTTCAAAAAAATATAATTCTAAAAGTAGACCTCAAACAATTTTTTTATTTGGGTATTACTTGAAACAATATGATTGTGTTGATTTGTATTGTTCAATAAATCCAGTTTTAAATATAGTTTCAGTTGAAAAATTAGTTAAAGTTTTTGAGTTAGTTGAGAAAAATAATATTTGTAATAAAATAATTAATGTTGTAGGTGAAAATGTACCAATTTCAGTTATTACAAATTCTTATGAAAAAAGTTTTAATGTTAAAGTTAATTTAAAAAAATGTTCGAGAGGTGAGAGTATTGATTCTAATATTAATAGTTCTATGCCTTATTTATTACATCCTCAGAGAGAGTGGGAAATTAGCTTTTTGAATGATAATAATTTAAATGAAAATGATTTGGATGTTTCTTCGATTTTATTGGAGTATTTTAAAGATGAATAGTTCTCTATTAAAAAGGTTTTATGAATATCAACTCGAAAGGTTTCCAGTACATATTTTATTATTTACAACTTTGTCAGTAATTTTAGGTTCCTTTGTAATTATTTTGAAAGATGTTAATTTATTACTTGATGAGATTTTACTTTTATGTGTTGGCGCTATTGTTTGTTTATTATATACATTTCACATTAGAGTTTTAGATGAAATTAAGGATTATTCTTTTGATAATAAATTTCATAAAGATAGACCAATTCAAAGAGGATTAATTAGTATTTCGGAGTTAGTTTTTATTGATAGAATATTTTTATTAGTTCAAGTCTTATTAATTTATTTATTTTCTTTTAAATCTTTAATTTTTTGGGGAATTACTTATTTATACTCTCTAGTTGCGAAATTTGAGTTTTTTATGAAAAGTAAAGCTAGAAAAAATTTTTTAATTTATAATTTACTTAACTTGTTTCAAATGTTTTTTTTACAGATTTTTTTATATTCTTTGATTTTGACTTCAATTACTTGGTATAACCCTTTTTTATATGTACATTTTATTTATTTATTAGGAAAAGTTTTTTTATTGGAGGTTGCTAGAAAATTAAAAGTTAAAACTTTAGAAAATAAAGGAAAAGATACTTACTCTGCGAGATTTG
The DNA here is from genome assembly GCA_013215525.1 of Nanoarchaeales archaeon. Lineage (GTDB taxonomy): Archaea > Nanobdellota > Nanobdellia > Woesearchaeales > UBA583 > UBA583. The sequence continues at coordinate 1,713 of JABSQY010000137.1, forward strand.
GGATTAAGAAAGCTAGTTTTTTATTTTTAGTAGCTTTATTTTTAACTTCGGGATTATTTTTATCTTTGTTAAATTACCTGAATTCTTCATTAATTTTATATTTATTATTTTTAATTTTAATTATTATTCAGGTAGGCGTAATTATTATTTATATTAAAAAACAAGAAGAAACTCAGGTTAAATTTATTGAGTTGTCTGCGTTATTATTTTATGTGTTAACTGATGTTTTACTTGTGGTGTCAATTATTTAAAATGAAATTAAAATATTTACCAATTATTACAACACAACTTTTATTCTGGGTTATAGGGAGATTTATGTTTTCATTTTTTTACTCTACTGAACATAATTTTTCAAAGTTAAAATTTGATAAAGATAAAAAATATATTTTCATTTCCAATCATCCTAGTAAATCGGATCCATTTTTAATTGGTGCTTATTTACCATTTTCACAGATAATTAAAATTTTACCAATGAGATTTATGACAACACCGAAGTATATGAAAAAATATCACTTAACTTTATTTTTAAAATTATTTGGATGTATTACTACAGAAAAAGGAACTAAATACAATGTTCTAGATAAATCAGTAAAATTGCTTGATGATGGGAATACTATTGTTATTTTTCCTACAGGGAAACTTGAGAGAAATGATAAACTTAGAAAGCCTAGAGTTGGGGCTATTTACTTACATAAAAAGAGTTATAATTCAGAGTTAGTCTTATTTTCTATTAAAATTAAAGAAAAAATAGGTTTAAGAAATAAATTATTTTTAAATTTAGTTGGATTTGAAACGATTAATGTTTTCAATGAGGTTTTAGAACCTATTAAGGATGAAATTTATAATAAAATAAACTAAATTAGTTAATCTAATTTATTTAATATATCTT
>JABSQY010000138.1 GCA_013215525.1 Nanoarchaeales archaeon
TATGTGAAAGTATTTTAATTAATTTTAATTTATCTGTACTTATTTCATTTTGTGTATTCATAATGGTTTTATAGTTTTTTAGTTTATAATATTTATGTTTATTTTTATTTTATTTTCTCTCTTTAACTCCAAAATAATTTGGAATATTTCCAATTCCCCCATCTAATAACATATGTCTTATAGTTCCAAAATGATGTATTAAATGACTGTTCAATGAAATTAATTCTATTAATGTTGATGTTTCATATTCCATTCCGTCATCTTTAATTGTGATAGTTCTTTGCGTTAATTGGTAATTGTCGGAAGTAGCTATAATTATTTTTTTTAATGCTGGTAGTCCAATTATAGAATGATTTGTAATCGAAAACGATATATGTCCACTTATTTCTTCATTTCCTATTCCAATATGATTATTAAATATGTTGGTGTGGTGATACATATGCATAATGTGCTTCCCTATTGTACTTTCTGATTTATCTAGATGATGTTGTTTGGTATATACATCCTCATCAAAATATGGAATATTAAACATATAATCTAAATGTTTAGCATAATTAGTTTTCATTTCTAATTTAATTTGCTCTATATACTCATTATCTCGAGACATATGTGTCGCTATCATAGAGTAGTAAATAATAGAGTTTTTATAAACCTTTATTTTTCAAATTTAAGAATATTTATCTAAATTGTTGCATTTTTGCATCCATATTAAGCTTCATTTTTGTTTCTGTTGAAACTTCTGCTTGTATTAGTTGTAGAATTAAGTCTAATTTGTTATCTATTTTTGTTATTTTATTTTCTAATAATTCCATTCTTGTTCCAATATTATCTAATTTTGCCTTAGATACTTCATTGTGTAGATTTTGTTGCTCACTTGTTCCACTCGAACTTTGTACACTTGAAACTTCATTTGCAGGTGTAATTGGGATTGGTTGAGTTTCAAAACTTGGTGTTGAGTTTGAATCATTTAGTCCTCCAATTCCTGGAGTTTGGTCTAATGTGTCGTCTTGACTTTCTAAATTAGGCATTCCCATTGGGTCAGATTGTGCAGGCATACTTGGAGTTCCATCAAGGCCCCCTAGTTCTGGCATTTGCATATTGGAAGGTTCGTTGTTAGAATTAGGCATTGTTGGTGAATCCATATCACCTAGACTTGGTAACTCCATATCATTCATTTGGAAACCGTCTTCTTCTTTTTTCTTAAATGGATTAAACATAATATAATTTTGTAAGTTTGTTAATATATATAGTTGTCCTAACTTAGAAATAAATACTTGCTTCTACTTGCTTTCACAATCATCCATATTATTACAATAATAATATTTTTTCAAGCTTGGATAGATGTATACTCTAATACAACATTAAAAAATTATCATTCTTGAAAAAATCTGAATGAGAAATAAAAAATCATGTGAATATTAGTTTCACATGTGTTTCTGGTTTAGTTTTCAAAAAACCATAAAATTAAAATAACTATTGTGTGATGTCAAGGAATCATAGATTCCTAAGCCTTTATGAAAATTTGTTTCTCAAATTATTCAGTAAAGTCAAGGAATCAAAGATTCCTAAGCTTTCACAGAAAAAATTTGGAAAACAAATTTTATTCTGTGAAATCACAATCAACAACAACGTCAAATCCGATTTTACTTCCTCTTACTTCAAAATCTGCAATTCTAATTTCGTTTAATTCATATCCATCACTGATTTCAATTCTTTTTCTCATTAAATTTGGTAAATTTTCTTCAAATTCTTCTACATCATAAAAATAATTATTATAATGAATTCTACCGCAAATATTACAATATTTTAAATTCATTTGTTTAATATCCTTTACTGGTGGATGTTCTACTTTGTAGCAGTCAAGGCACAGGCTTTCTTTAACTTTGTCGACTTTTTTTCCACATTCAAAACAGGATTTTTTAAATACACTCATAGTATAAAGAGTAGGTGTTTATTTATAAAGTTGTTATTTTTATGTATTATAAATTATTTTTTCAATTTTATTTGTATATTTTTTTTAAAATTAAAAAAATTTAATTTTTAACATTCTCTTCTTTGAATTGTTCCTGTATCTTCATCATATTCTAATGGTAGAACACTTTCAGGTTCATCTGAATTAATCATAAAATCATCAGATTTATGTTCTTGATATAATTCCCAAAGTTGTTTTTCTTCCATATTTTTTAATTTTTCCATATTCCAATGATAACTATCTCCTTGTCCTTTTACAAATATAAATCCATTATTTAATAATTCATCTTTTATTGGTGGACTTAATCCTCTTAATAATCTTAATAAGTCAATTTTTTCTAATTCATATTTCATAATTTTTTTAAATTTTTATACTTTATAACATTTTGTTGTAAATTTAGTGTATTTTTTTCGATTTATTTATTTATTTTTTATTTTCTATTTCAATAATTTTCATTTGTTACTACTAGTAAAGAAAGATTTATAAAGTTTTATTTATTATTATTTTTATGAATTATAAATATTTACTTTCAAAAACTCCTCTTATTGGAGTGTCAACTGCTATTTCTCCAGTTTTAGGTTCTTTAGTTTTTGGGAAATTATTGAGTGATGTACTTGGTGAAAATAGGAACTATGAATTGAATAAAAAAATCTTTGCTCCAGATGGTGAAGAGTATTCAAAATCTGAAAATCAATTACGTAATAAATTTGGACTTACTATTATTCCTTGTGCAGTTGTTGGATTAATTGCTCATATGGGGTTACTTGTTTATTATCAAAGTGATTTTAAAAATTATACTTATCTTCATAATAGTGATGGTATAAGTGTTAGACAAAGAGATTCAGTTTCTCTTATGGGGAATTT
>JABSQY010000014.1 GCA_013215525.1 Nanoarchaeales archaeon
TTAATAATTCATAATTAAATGGCTGAATTTTATAATTTAAATTATTTTTTGAGACATTAACTGTAAATACAGATAAATTATCACCATATTTACTTTTTAATTTAGTTAATTCTTTATTATAAAATTTCCAAAATAAAAGAATTGTGTAATTATTCCAATATGCTTTTGCGTTTGTTAAAAATTGTTTTGAAAATTTTTGTAAAAATAATATTCCATCTCTATGTGTTGGCGATTTCCCATCATATAAATCTTTTTTAATTAAATCATAAAATTCATCAATAAATTCAAATGTTTCAAAATTATTTTTAAATTTGTATTTTTCCATAATAGAATTATAAAAATTGGATTTATAATATTTTCTATTATTAAAATTATTTAATTAATTAAATCAATTTGTTCTGCTAATTTGTAATCTAATTGTGTGATTTTGTTTTCTGTGTGCGTGTACATCATAATTTTTACTTTTCTATATGAATGTATTAATATGTCAGGATGATGGTCTAATTCTTCTGCTAAAGGAGTAATTTTACCTACAAAACTGACTGCGTCAACATAATTTTTAAATTCAAAGTCTTTTGTTAAGTTTTTATCTATTATTTCCCAAGTCATTTTTATTATAATTATTTTAATTTATTTAAGTTCAAGGTAACTTGTTTGTCGCATGTAAATGAACTTTTCTTTGGACGCTTACCTTCGGGGCGCTAAAGAAAACACTCCTCAAAGAAACCTAGTTTTTGGCAAAGCCAAAAATTAAAATATTTTATTTTAATTCGAGATAAGAGGTTTGTCTCATATAGATTACTTGATGTGCTGAATCCCAAATCTTGTGTCTTAGTTCTTTGTCGTTTGTTGCAATTATTACTTTTTTATTTAAGTTTTCTATTAATTGGTCATCAATATATTTTTGGTCTGATTTAATTATTTTAAAATTATATTTGTCTAACATTGTTGCAATTAAAGGCATAAATTTTTTATTTTTTGCTCCTTTTCTTTCAATGTTTAATAATTCTGAAATTGTTCCTTCATATATATAGAATGTGTGGTGTTTTCCAACTAGTCTTTCAATTTCATATAATACATCAATTCTGAATTCAAATGTTACAAATAAAAAGTTAGTGTCAAATATAATTGGACGAACATCTTTTAATATGTCATTAAATTCTATTTTTTCTAAGTTTTGTGTTCTTGTTTCAAAATTTATTTTTTGAAATTTTTCTGTTTTCATATTTTATTTAGTTTGTGTTTATTTTTAAACCAATGGTTTAAAAATAATTTTATGCCGCTAATGAAAATGTGTCGTCGTTTGCTGCCTCAGCTGGAAAAATTCCATATTGAACCATTAATGCATCAGTTTTAGCTTTTAATTCATCTAAATCAAAATCAATTGTTTTATGAGAGTTATATGTAAAGTTTGTTTTTACTTTATCTACAATTAATTCTCCATCAATTTTATATACATCATAAATTTGTCCAGCAGCTCTTACAAAGTTTTTACCTAAATGATTATCTCCAAACATTTCGTGGTGTAGGTGACCGTGTACACTTAATGTTGATATGTTTACAAGTTCTTGAGCAACAGCAGAATGAATATCTTCCATACCCTCTCTAACTGTACCTTCTAAAACTGAACCTAAATCATTTTTTCCGCCAGTTGGAGCAGCGATTGGTGAGAATGGTGAACCATGAAATACAGAAATATCTAAATGATTATTTTCAATTTCTTCACCATTTAATGTAATTCTACCATACTCAAAACTACTTTTAATTTTTGATTCTAAACCTTTTAATTCATCTTTTGATAAATTTTTTTCTACAAATAAAGCTTGATCCATATTATCTGGACACATATGTTTGAATAATTCAGTCATTTGTTCATTTGAATAAATTTCCATATTATGTTTTTCAATTCCACGATATACATTACTAAATCCTCCCATAGTTATATCTTCACTTTCATTAATTTTATCTCCACCAAAAGATACACTATATCCACTAACTTCACCTAAATCAATAATTGAACTTGCATCGATAGTATATTCTTTGAATAAATTTGCAATTCCAACTGGCTCATGATTTCCATCAAGCCAAAATATATTTGTATTAGTTCCATACTTTAAATCAACTTCATCTTTAATTTGCATAGCTTTTTTTGTAGATTCATTCCAAATTACAGTTTGTAAACACTGTAGATACATCGCACTTACTTGTAATTCTTCTAATTTGTCATTTTCAAAATTTTTATTTAACATTTGAAATTCTTCTTGAAATTCAGTTGAATTTGTATTTTCTAAAATTGCTTCAAGTTCACTTCTAACACCAGCTAAATCTTCTTGAGGAACTTGTTCAGCAATATATGCAATATATTTTTCAATTCCACCAAACATTTCATTATTTTTAGCAACAGTATATGTAACCATTGTGTTTTGTGAGATATTACCAGATTTAAAATTTTCATCTAAATAATCATCATATAACATAGTTTGTGTTTTATAACCTAATTTTGCACCAATTACATCTAAATCATATCCAATTAAATCACCCGGTATCAAAATATCATTACCTAAGCTTGCAGCATGAGATAAAGCTTCTTCTAATCCGTCCCAGTTTGAGTGCAAATCAGAAATCATAGTTATTCCTTTTGAATAACCACTTAAACTTTCCTCAAGATTATAAGATACTGAAACACCTTGTGTAAACGAAGTGTTATCGGATGAATTATTTGATGTATTTTCGGATGAATTTACCATAATAATACTAGTATATTAACACTTATAAACGTATCTTTTTTGTCGTCACTTACTAGGACAAATCTAGTTTTGATAGTAAATAATTGTCAAAAAAAGCTTAAAAATAGAGAAATTTAGTGTTTTTTATGTAATTTAAGTAGAATTGTATTTTATTAAAAAAGTTAAATAAATTGAAGAAATCTTGAAAATTTCTCCAAATTATTTACCAAGAAACACTCATTCCAGCTGAAACTCTTTTTTCACTTCCAGATTGTCCAAATTTAACTGAAAATGCTTTATTTCCATCAAATTGTCTTCCATAACCTACTGAAGAACCAGCTCTTCTATTAAAGTCAGTTGAACCACCTAAACAAATAGAATTACTTCCCCCATTAAATTGGAATTCACAAGAAGTCATAGCTCCTAAAATACTATCTTGTCTTTTTAAAGAATCAGTAATACCGTATAAATCCTGAACTTCAAATTCAATTTTATCAGTTCTACCTTCTAAACTGAAAATTTTTAAGTCTTGTTGTTCATTCCAAAAGACATGTTTATTATCAACAGAATTAATGAAATTCCCTAATTGGAAATCTCTCTCAACACTTTCATTATGTACATTTGTTGTATAGTTAGTATTTGAATTAATTCCTGATGCTAAAACTTTATCTCTTTGAACACTTGCGTTGTGTACATTTGTTGTATACTTAGTATTTGAATCAATTTTATTATTTAAATGAATGTCTCTATTAATTGAACTTACTCTATTACTATTAATAATTCCCTCTAATCTAATATCTTCACTTTTTCTTTCATTTGATTCAGTTACTATTTTTTGAGTGTTTGCATTAATATTATTTTGTAATTGAGTATCTCTTTGAACACTTTCATTATGTACTTTTGTTTTATAGTTAGTATTTGAATTAATTTTTTTTTCTAAAAGTTTATCTCTTTGAACACTTGCTTTGTGTACATCTGTTGTATACTCAGTGTTTGAATTAATTTTATTATTTAAATGTATATCTCTTTGAATACTTCCATTATGTACATTTGTTGTGTATTGAGTGTTTGACTCAATATTATTTTGTAATTGAGTATCTCTTTGAACACTTGCATTGTGTACATCTGTTGTATATTCAGTATTAGATTCAATTCTATTTTTTAAAACATCCAAGTCAGAATCAGTTGCAAAAGTTTCATCAATTGATGAGTTTGTTCTAACTGTGTCAGTGTCTACCCAATTATTTACTGAATTTGTTAAGCCATTAATTTGTGTTTGTTGAGAATTATTAATACTTAAATTATTCTGAATATCTTGAGTATTTAAATTTGTTTGATCTTGTAATTGTGAGACTTCGTCAGCTTGATTTAAAGCAGATAAATCAATATTAACAGTTCTAATATCATTCCCATTTGATTTATTAATCATATCTCTTGTTGTTAAAGTTAAAGTATCATCTGTTAAAACTCCAGATTTAACTCTTTGGTCCTCATCGTTTACAGTTTTAATTGTTGAGTTTAACGTATTTAATTCTGATTGAGTTGCTAAATCTCCAATTTGTTGTCTATTCCCATAACCAAAAATTCCATTTTTATCATTATTAGTTCCAATATATATTTTTCCGGTGTCTTTATCAAATCCTAAAGATCCTTTATGGATTGAACCATTCTCTAATACTACTCCTCCCGCAGTTCCAGTTCTAATAATTTTAGAAGTTTCCTCAACATTTATTGTGTTATTTTCCTCAGCAAATCCAACATTTGAAATCATTGCCGCAGCCGCTACTGCCCCTAGTACTGTCTTTTTTGTATTTTTTAAAAAATCCATAATAGTATAAATTAAATTAAATATTTAAATTTTTTAAAATTAAATTTCATTTATTTTTAAAATCGAGGATAATATTCTGGAAAAAATGAAAAAAAAATGAAAAAAATGAAAAAAAATTAAGATAGATATATAAAAAATTTAGTTTAAATTAGTATACTAAATATTGAAAATAGTAAGAGTTTAGTTTAATTAAATTTTAATTTAAGAAATAATATTTTTAATTTTAAAAATTAATTTTAAAAATTAATCTTCTTTTTTATCTGAGTCTAAAGCTTCTTTAACTTCTGATTCAGATTCAGGTAATTCTGGATTATCTGAGTGTTCGTGACCGTTTGGTCCGTGAACGTGTCCGTGTTCTAGTTCTTCTTTTGTAGCTTCTCTAACTTCTACTACTTCAACTTCAAAGACTAAATCTTTACCCGCTAAAGGGTGGTTAAAGTCCATAACTACAGTTTCTTCTTTTAATTCGATAACTGTTACAGGCATTGGTTGTCCTTGTGGACCTTGAGCAGCTAGTTGCATACCAACTGTTAAAGGAATATCCTTTGGTAATTGAGCTCTAGGTACTTCTTGTTTTGCTTGTTCTTGAACTGGACCGTATGCCTTTTCAAAACCAATTTCAACTGTTTTTTTATCTCCAGTTTTTAATCCTTCTAATCCTTCTTCTAATCCTGGAATAATCATTCCTGAACCGAAGATGAATTCTAAAGCATCTTTTCCTTCTGATGAATCAAATACTGTTCCATCGGATAATTTTCCTGTATAGTGGATTTGTACAACTTTGTTGTTTGAAATTTCCATAATTTAATTACGTAATAAAACTTTATAAACGTTTGTAAAAATAGTTATTTTTCGTATTATTAGTCACTATTTGCGATTTTGAGAGAGTTATTTTTGATTTTTTAAATAAGATATCAAATTTAATAATTTTTCTTGATTAAAGATTTGATTTGATTTATCAATATTAAAGTATCTTGTTGCTAAGATGTATGTTTCTAATAATTTTGTTGTGTTAAAATTTCTTAATATTGTATAAAATGTAGTAAGATTATAGTTTGTAGTTTTTTTAATGAAAAAGTTTTCCCCACCATTAATATAATTATTTAAATTTGAACATTCAAAATCATTAGAAGTTGTAAGTATTCTAAAATTTGAATTTAGATTATTTTTATCAATTAAATATAAAAATATTATAGAAAACATATGAACTCCAAGAGGGTAAAATAATGTGTTAAACATTTCAAAAACATTTGGCATTTTTTTATAATTAGTAATTATTACTTTAGAATATAATTTATTAAATTCTTTTATTTGTTTTGATGGTACTCCAATGTATACTCCTTTTGAAATTTGATTAGATAGAAAATTCTCAGTCCATTGTGCTAAACCCTCAGATCTAGACATACAAAAAAAATAGTTTAAAATAAATAAATCAATATATTCTAAATTAAATTTAATATTTAATTTATCTCTTAATGGTAAATTTTTATCAAATGCATGTGTTAATTCATGAATAATTCCTTTACTAATCCAATTGTCCAAATCGCCACCAATAAAATCAGAATAAGCTAATCTAACAATCCCGTATTCGAAAAATAATTCGTGTTGAGTATTTTTATCAGTCCTACAAGCTACTAAATTATCATCATGATAAAATTTAGTTAAATTAATATATACTGTTAATTTTAAAGTATCTAAATTTGGGATTTTGTTATTAAATATATTTATCATTAAAAGTTCTAATTTATTATATGCTAAAATTATTTCTTTCTTTTTTTCAGAATTTTGAGAATTATAATACTCTTTTGCTAATTTATCAAAATTTAAAATTATTACAATATTCTCTTTTTTATATTTTCCTTTAATTTTTATTACTTTTCGTTTTAAAGGATTAAATATTTTTTAAACATAATAAAATTGTGAAAATAGTATATTTAATAGTTTGTATTAATTTTTGTTTAGAATTAATTAGAAGTAAAGTAATTTTTGTAATGAAAGGCCAGCTACCCGAAAAGCATCGTCCACACCGCGACCTTCTAAGCATCCTTAAATCAATTTAGTGCTGCTTGGTTCCCCATCTGACACGGTTCCTTAACATAAAAACCATAAAAGACAGTGCTTCTACCTTATCCTTTCGGACTGACCAATTAAAATTAAGAATAGAGAGTTTATAAAGTTTATTTTTTTGTAAATTAAAAAAAGTGAATGATTTAAATTTATTCAACTAATTCATCTGAACCAGTTACAGATTCAATTTGTGTTTGTACAAAACTACTTGGTAACATTTTAACTAAACTAAATGTTAATCTATTTGGATAAATTTCAATATTATCATTTTTATAAGAAGTTAAAACTTCTAAATAATCAATTTCATTTTTATCAACTGCACTCATTAAGAAATCAAAAAAAATTGCTTCATTTACAGATACTCCAAATTCAGATAATCCATCTTCTAGTCCTGAAAGTAATTCTGGTTTTAATAAGTCTATAAGCGCCTTGTCAACATTTGATTCAGATAATAATTTATTAGATAATTCATCTAATGCGTTTTTACTTTCTATTAAATCTAACACTTCTGTTTTAGTTAATTCAAATGATATTTCAGTAGGTAAATCTAAACTTTCCATAAATGATGGCGTATATGTTTCTAAAGTAATTATATTTTCAAAAGTTTCTCTATCAAATTTTATTACAAAATCATTACCATCTTTTTCTAAATTAGTATAATCTAAATCATCAAATTCTGATTTTTTTAAAGTTTTAAAATTTTCAACATCAACTTGTGAATCTTTAACAGATAATGTTGCACCAAGTACATAATCATCTTGATTATAATATGCTAAATTAACATTAAAGTCTGTTTTTTCAGATAATGATTTTACATCATACACTGCAATTCCAATAACTCCTGCGAATAATAGTATTACTACCATTATTGCTGAAATAACTGCAAAAATCATCTTTTTAATAAATTTGAAGATTAAATAAATTGCAACAATTGCAATTACTATCATCATTAAAATACTTATTTCCATAACTATGTTTAAAGTATATATTATATAAAATTGTGTTACTTTTTATTTTGAATTTTAATTAAAAATTGATTTATAAATATAATAATTATATCTTGAAATTATAAGAAACCGGTACCAGACCAACCACCAGCTTTTTGACCTTGTTGTGGTCTTGCTTGTCCTTGGAAACTTTGAGGATTCATACCATAGTTTGTAAATTGTGGTCTATTTTCATAGTTTGAAACAGAAGTTACCCAATCTGAAGGTGATACTCCTGCTGAAATCCCATAACCTGGTCTGTGCGAGTTTGCTGCTTGCATCTCTACAATTTGTGAACCTAATCCTGGATTAAATATATCGAATGCATTTAGTACATGCATCATTACACCAGTTCCACGACCTCCAGCTTCTACAATTAATGCTTCTTTAATTCCTGCACCACGCATTTTCTCTTTAAAATCAAATAAATCTAAAACTCCTGAACCTAATAAATTGTGATCATCATCTTTTCCTTGAGTATCGTTAAAGTGGATGTGTTTAATAATTCCTTCTTTTGCCATTGATTCTGCTTCATTATTTAACCATATATTAAATCTATCAATTCTGTGTTCTTCTGATTCTCCATCTTCACGTTTAAAATATTTCATCCAAACTCCTGCGTGCGCGTTATCAAATGTTCCACCGATATGATTTTTTGCAACAGCTATTGCGTCTGCTTTTGTTACAATTTTTTTACCAGTTTCTTTTTCATAATCTTCTTTAATTTGTTTATATGAACTTTCATTAGATAATAATTTAGTTGCAAATTCATCCCACGAAGTTCTAATTACACCTTTATATTCTTCTAATGAATCCATATAACCATATCCTGCCATAATGTTTTCTGGAGCTAAATATAATGGATTTTTCTCAACATCAATATCTGCATAATCAGATGTTCCATATACTAATCTTCTATCATATTTTAATTTTTGAACGGTATTATTTAATTTACTTCGTTTTGTTGCATCTGCTTCATTGTTTAAATCAATTTCAGCTTTCGCAATTTTTTCATTAAATCCAGCTAATTTTTCTTTAGATACATCTGCTTTTTTCTTTAAGTCAAGTTGATATCTTAATGCTTTTAATCCAAGGTGTCCCATTGCTGATGCGTTCTTTTCAAAGATTTCATCAGTTAATACTTTTGCGTTTTGTTTTTGCTGAGTTGCTTTTTTAATTTGTTCATTAAATTGAGAAGTATATTCATCATATTTTTCAAGTTTTTGATATTCTAATTGCCCTACGGCACTCATTAATTCTAACTTTTCTCTTGTAACACCAGATGATTTTTTCATAATTTCCCTATACCTAGTAATTTCATCTTCTGATGGTTGTCCTCCTGATTGCGCTTTTTGTTGAATGTCTGCAACTTCTTGTTGATCAGCAAGAGATAATTCTCCACCAGTTAATTGTTTTCTTAATTCTAAAATTTTACCTTTATCTTGAGCTTTTTCAGCAACTTGAATTTGTTTTGCAATATTTGCTTCTTTTTTATTTAAATCTTGAATTTGAATTAATTCCTCTGAGAAAATAGTTTTTAAATTTGCAAAATCTTTTTTTTGTAGTTTTGCAACTTCAATCTGCATTTGCATAGATTTTTGAAAAAATTCTTTATCTGCTTTTGATTTCATCCCAAGATTATCTTTTAATACATCTGAATAATCTAGTAATAATTTTCTCTTTAAATTTTTATAATCTTCTTTAGAAATGTCAGTTGGTCTTCCATTTGAAAATTTAGATTGAATTTTTTGAAAATCATCAACTGATAAATCATCATAATTAGTTTCAATTCCTTGAGATTTTAAATACGTAATTTCAGAATTTGTTAAATCTTTTAAACCTTGAAGATTTAAAACATCTTGACCACGACTTGCTTTTGTTAGACTATTTCCAACTACAACTAATGGCGTTCCGTCTTGTTCTAGTTTCATTTGTTCTAGTCTATTATACTCAAAATATTCTTTCCAATTAGACACATCAAAGTTTTCTTTTAATTCTGATCTTTTAATATTTGATAAATTATCAAAATTTACTTTTAATTCTGATTCTAAATCTGGATTGTCTACAAATTGCCTATCTAATTCATCACGAGTAAAATATTTGTCCATTAAATTTTTATATTCATCAGGTTTTTCTTTTTGTAATTTTTTTAGATACCATTCTGGTAAATTTAATTCTCCTGGCGCTGTTGGAGGTAATCCTGTTTCGTGAAGGTGAAAAACAACTGCTCCACTTTTTGCAGTTTCTGCTGCAAATTTTAAAGTTTCATCAATTTCTTTAATATTTCCAGCTCTTTGTACTTCATTAAATCCTCCTTGTGATAATCCTGAGAAAGTATTAATGTTAAAAGTTCCGTGAACAGATAATGTTTGTTCATTTAATTTTGCTAACTGCATTATAGTTCTTCTTTGTTCAAATCCATATTTATCTGGTACGTCTGAGGTTCCAAATTGTCCTTTTCCAGCATTTGATAAATGAAGTTCTACATGTTTTACTCCTTGACGGATTGCAGTTTGTAATTGCGCTAATTGATTTCCACCCATTGGGTTTGTTGTTGTTCCAAAACTTCCTAAAGTTTCTTTGAATCGTTTAGAATCGAATTGTGTAAAATCATCAGCCATAGTATAATAAAAAATTAGATTTAAACTTTATAAAAGATAGTTACAACTTAGTTTTAGAAATATTGAATATAAAATAATTATTATTAAAGTTTAATTGTTTAACTTGTAGAAATATGTTTTTAAAAATAAAAATAAAATCAGATTTTTATAATCTGTGTTTATTTTTGTATGATTCACTTTCTCTTTTTAAGTGAGAAGCTGCTTTGAATTCCTTTGAAATCTTTGAAATTCTTGATAATTTTTGTAATTTAGATACTCTTGTTAATTTACCAACTCTTAACCATTTAACTAGTTCTAAGCTTGCAAATGATCCACCAATCATTCCTAATGCTGCAGCAAGTAATCCGAATGGAATTGTTGCTAAAACATCTAACCAACTATGTTTAAAAAAGTTCCCCAATCCTGTTGAGTTGTTCCATAATCTATATAAGTCTAATACAAAGATTACAAATACAACAATATTAACATAAAAATATACACCAGTTACATTTTCTAAATTAATATTTGTTGAGCCTGAACTTGCAATTAATTCTAATACTAGAAAAATTGTAACTGCGAAAACTGCGATAAAAACTAAAAAGTCTAAAATTTTATCCCAGTTTGATTTTTCCTCTACGAAATATTCATCCATAATCAATCTTTACAAAAAAATGAATTTATATGTTACTAACTACTAAGAAGTAGAAATTTAGCGAATTAATAATATCCTTGAGATATTAAATAGTTACAATTATTACTTCCAACAATACCTTCATAATGAGACAAACTTGGAATTATTGTAGCGTTTGTATCATAATCTAAATAGTTATATGTTTCATACATACAAACATCCAATAATAAATTATAATATTCTTGTGATGTGTCTAGAGATGTGAAAAAACTTGAATTAAATAAAGTTATATTATACCAATTTGAATCAATATAATTATCATAAAATAATGTTGATGTGGATGATACTTGGTCAGTATATGATGCAGTATTATATCCTAATAAATTTTGATTTATTATGGTTACATAATTACAACATCCTTTTCCAAAACTTTGGTAATTTCTATAATTTAATTTGATTTCATTTTCTTGTAAACTTACATTATAAATTTTAATTTCATCAATTAAACCTTTGAAATATTGATTTACAAATGGATCATTTCCAAGGTATATATCATTGTTTGAATCAACGTTTCCAACTGATGTAAAACTTGATTCTAATTCCCCATTTAAATATATTTTTACAAGTCCTGATTCTCTTGTAAAACATGAAAAATAATAATTATTTTCTTTTAAAATAGTTGTTGTAAAGTTTGATTTATCGTTAACTAAAACTTTTAATTTTTTTGTTGATAATGAAAATTCTATTTCAAAATTTCCAGCAGATGGAGGATTATTTCTTTTAACTAATATTTGTTGATATGAATTTGTTCCAAATATTTCTGGTGTTTTAAACCAAGTACACACTGAAAAATCTCCCGTCCCAAATTTTAATGAATCATTATGTTTTATTTTTGCGTAATCATCAATTCCATCAAAGTTAATTCCTTTTGTAAATACTGAATCTACATAATCAATATGTGTCGCTTTTTTATTATGATATAATGATGTGATTTGTGATGAGGTTAAAATACTTGAATATAATCCTAATTCATCTATTGATAAATTAATTGAATTTGTTGTGTTTGTTCCGATGTATTGATTTAAAATTGTTTGAATTGTTGGAGCAGGAACTGAAATTTGAGTTTCAAATATTCCATTAATATAAAACAAAACTTGTGAGCCTGAATATGTAATTACAACATGTGTCCATTTTGAATTATTTATTGAAGTATTTGAATAAACTTTTGTAAAATGTGGATTTGAAAATGAAGAAGTTATATTTTCAAATTCAAAAAATAATTCTTTTGATGTTTTATCAATTCCTAATTTAAATACATCATTTCCGAGTATGATTAAATCAGTTGTTGTAACAGTAGGATTTATCCAAACTGAAATTGATAATCTATCTGAAAAAGTTATTGGATAAATTGAATCTGTAATAATCCCCTTTTTTGTAAATAAACAATTTTCTTGAATTACATTTCCAAAACTTGTACAAATCATATTTGGAGTTTTTAATATTTGCGAGTTATAGATTGCTTTATCTAAAATATGTGTTGCGCTTGATGTTGAATTATCAAAGTCTAATAACATTAACGTATTACCAAATAATTCCCCTTGAACTGAACGTGATACTGTATCATAAATTCCTAATTTATGTTCATCTAAATCAAAACTTAAACTTGTAATAACTTTATAAAATCCACCAGTTGTAATCCCAAGTAACCTTTTAAGATAACTTTGTCCAATAGTGTAGTCAAAATCCGGTTTATAAAAAACTGTAGAATACATTTCTTTAACTGTTTCTTCAAAGTTATCTTTTGTCCAGTTCATTGTTGGAAGGTGGAATTCTGAACTTCTAATTTGAATTTTTTTTCCTCCTCTTGCTAATAGTTCTGGGTCGTATAATCCTGAAACTGGTACTTGAACAAGTATCTCATCTGTAAAGTTCCAATTACTTAAATTATCTTTTGTTGTTATTAAATATGATAACTGTAATTTTACATCAATGTAGTAACTTTGTGTTTCATAGATTGTTAATTTTTTAATTTTAAATGTGAAATTTCCATGATACGTATCTCTAAAATTATCAAAAAAACTTTGAGTTAGATAATTCATATTTTTTGTGTCAAGTGCTGGAATATTATTGGATTCAAATTCTCCATTAACTAAACCTTCATATATTAATTCATTTAATTTGATTGGATTTTTATTTATTATTAAATATTTATTATTATTATCTAAATAAATATTTAATTCATTAAATACATTATATAATGAAAATTCTAATGAACTTAATAAATAAGATTCTTGAAAATATTCTAGTTCTCCATTTAAGTATAAAATTCTTGATTCTTTAAATTCTGCGTGTTTTGTAAAATTATCTTGAAATAAATATAATGATGCAAATCCAAAAATTAAAAAAACTAAAAAGAGAGATAATATTGAAAATGCAAATCCAGATTTATTTATTTTGTACATAGTATATATTAAAAATTAACTTTTTTATTTTTATAGTTTTAATTTTTATTTAAGTAGTGTTTTTAGTTATTGCCACAATAAGATTTGAATTGTGTATGGTCCGTAACTTGAGGTTGAATTAATAAAACCAATTACTGAACGTTTTGTAGAACTTACAGCAGATGCATTTTCAAGAGCAACATTTCTATTTAATTTTTCAAATAAAGTTACAGGAGTTGAAATTGATGTTTGATTAAATATTAAAACTTTTGCATTTATTTGTTTTGTTACAAAATCATCTACAAAAACTCTTGTTAAGTTTTGAGCAAGTCCAATCTTATTCTCATAATAAAATTCTGATGTTTGTTGCGCAATTGAGTTATGTATATTTCTTATGTGTCCTTGTCTGAAAAAATCCCTAATTTCATTATCATTTAAGTCATTAATTTTAGTATTAGTATATGAATTTAATAATTCTTGATTTAAAGAATGAAGGTTTTGCGATTCAAATGAGGTGGAATAATATGTGAATACAACTCCTAGTGCGATTATTATTAAAGTAAATCCGAGTATTCCATCGAATAAAAAAAGTTGAGATCTTCTTTTCATTTAAAAAATAATTATTGACAGGGTTCACCATTAACAATAATGTCACTTGAACCTTTTCCATAAACTTTGGAGTTTGGGTCGATTTTTACAAGTTTTCCATCTTTTTCAAATACAATACAAAATTTATTTTTTAAATTTAATTCTTCTCTAATTTCCTCTTCGCTTAATAATAATAATTTATCAACATTAATTGAATTATCACTATTTATTATCTCAGTTGATTTTAAGTTATTTATTACTAAACTTGATTCCGTTTGCGCAATTTGATATATTTCTTCTGGAGATAAATTTTGTTTTTGATTAATTTGGTTCATTACTAAAAAGATTGCACCAAATAATATTACAATAATTACTACAACAATATCTGTTGAGAAAATTTGTCCGAATTTGTTTTCTCTTAATTTATTTATTTTATTTTGTTTATTTAATTTTTCCATTTTTATTTTTACCATTTTAATTACTACACACATAAACACTCATTTTAATTTGTTCATCATCTAAAATAAATGGATATTCAATTTTAATTAAATTTTCACATCTATTTTCTACAGTAGATACTTGTAAAGGAATATTTGTAAATTTAGATGTTCTATAATTGTTCCAAGGTGCTGAACATTGTACTTCTTGGTTTTCATGACTAATTTCAGTGGATTTTACCCATGAACCGTATAATGAACCGTCACAGTCCAAAGGCACATCAACACAAGATTTAATTTTAGCTGAACAAATTGAATAAATTCTGTTATCAAGTTTACTTGAACAATCTGATTTACAACTTAAACTATCGATAGAATCAAATAACATTCCCCACACAGAATATAAATATTGATTTGATCCGTTGTATTGCGCGTCACAGGAACTTATTACTCCATTATTAATGTCATTTGTTTTGAATAAACAAGTATAATCTCTAGATGATAAATCTTTATTATTCCAAACTAAATGCATTACTCCTTCAGATTTTGGAAAGTTTGCACATAATACTTTTGTGTGAAATGCAGGATTATAATCTCTTGAAACTCTTGCGTTTGTATCATCTGTAAAATACATAATCTCACTAATGTCTCTATCACAAACTACTGCTGAACTTGGTTTATCTTTGATTTCAAAATTTACAGTTCCACCTTTATTGTTTTGAGCGTTACATCTAACCTGATAACCTGGTTTTGAAGGCATATAATATCCAGATAAATTAGTATTTATGTGAGCATTTATGTCTGATGATAATGAGAATAATGTTTGAAAACTTGTATCCCATGGAAATGTTGTTTGCTGAAATGAACAATTAAATGGAACACTGTCAATCGAATATGCGATGTTCATTGTTAAGAATATAATTCCAAATAAAATTAATAATTTTTTAAGCATACTATCTCATCATAAAAAAAGATATTTATATGTTTGTCACTACTAAGATTAGTTATTTTAAGTGAATTTTTATCATTTAATGTTTTTGCTTTGCTTTCACAATTTCCCATATTGTTCCAATAGCACTAAATTTATTTGTGTAATGGATATAGCGATGCTATAATCCACACAAATAAATTCAACACTCTTGAAAAAATCTGAAAAATAAGTTAGATTTGAAGCGAAAAATGGCTTCGCGTATATTTCTGCTATCTCGTTTTTAATTAAGAGATTGAAAAATAATTATAAAATTTTATTTTAAAATTTTATCTGCGATTGAATCTGTACAAATTTGATTAAAGTCGCAATATGTACATCCGAATTTTGTTGGAATTGCTTTAAAATTTTTATTTTCAATTTTTTTAATTTGCTGAATTACTCTTTTTTTTATTTCAAGTGTGTGTTCTTTTTTTGGAGATATAGTTACAATTTTATCGTGTAACACATACCACAGTCCCACAGTTTTTGGGAATTGTTTTATTTTTTCATCAGCTTCAATTGCTAAAGAATATACTAATAATTGCATGTTCTTTTCTAAATCAGATTCTCTACTCATTGATTTTGAAGTTTTATAATCGAGTATTTCAATTTCTCCATCGACTCTATCAATCCTATCTATATAACCCATTAATTTTCTTCCCTCAAAGTCTAAGAAAAATTTTAATTCTAATCCTATTGTTTGTCTATCTTGCTTTCTTAGTTCAGTTTCTCTTACTATGAATTCTTTTATTATATTTAATCCTTTATCAAAATATTCTTGTTCCTGTTCTGCTGATTCGTAACCTTTACTAATCCAACCATCAGTTAAATATTTTACTCCGATTGTATAAAGTTTATCAATAGGTAATTTTTTATCAAAGTCTGACGACAAGAATTCTAACGCTTCGTGAACTGATGTTCCAAAGTCAAAGTAGTGTCGTGGTCTGCTTGGAATTTTATAAATATAGTTATACATATATTTTTTTGGACAAGATTCATATGTTTGAAGTTGAGAAACTGAATATACAATTTTTGATGTGTCGATATCATTCATTACATCAGTTCCAACTGTAAGTGGAGAGTGTTTTGACATAAAAGATGTTAAATCTTTTTTCCCAAATGTTAGTTTTAATATCTCTAATTCTGATTTTGCTAAATCAAATTTGTTATCTAATATTAATTCATTTATTTTTTTAATTGAAGTTAATTTTACTTTGTCTTGATTGGAAGTTTTAAATATTTCAATTTCTTTTGAATAAGGTTTAATTTCTGTTTTCTCGAATTGTTTTAATTCTAATATTTTAGATTTTTTTTGATTAATTCCATTATCATTCTTTTCATTATAAATTAAATAGTTTTTAATTTTAGTTTTGGAGATAATTTGTTCAAATTTGTTTTGTTGATTTTTGAAGTCAATTTCTCTTGAATCAAATGTTTCATTATCAAATAAATTTTTGATTTGAAATAAAGGATATTTTGTATGATTTAAATTTGTGAAAAATAAGTAATCAAAATTGTGGAGTTCATTAACTGTGTCGAACTCATCTGCCATTAATATTGTGATGTTTGTTAAATTATTTGTATTTGTATTAAAACTGAATTCTAATTCAGATAAATTATTTAAATATTCTAATAATTTGTCTAAAGAATTTGTTTTATATAAATCTTCAAAGTGTTTTATAATTTGTATGAATTTATTTGTACAAAATATTTGATTCAAGGAATCAGAGATTCCTAAGCCGTTGCCAAATGAAACATTTGTCAAAGTTTTGTTTGATGTTGAAGTTTGAGAAATTAATTTTTCATATATTTTAAATTTTTTAATTGTGTTTAAAACTAAGTTTAAAAGTGTTGTTGAAGATGATTTTAATTCATTTAAATATTGTAGATTTTCTTTTAAATCTTGTATTAATTTATTTTCATCTTCAAAGTCTGAAAACTTCTCATCTTTCTCTACTATATTTGTAAGTACTTTAAATATAGATTTCTCTGCTCTTGATGCTTTTCTTGTAATTTTTCTTTTTGTTTCTTCACGAATATTTAATTTATCTAAAATGTAGAAACATTCATTGTTTGCACCTTTTGGATTTTTTATTACGTTTAATATATTTGTTAAATATTTAATAGAATTTTCTTCAAATAAATTTGATGAACAAAAAGTTTCAAGGTTTGTATCATATGAATTTAAATAATTTTGAATTTGGATTTTATTTTTAATTGTGTTTGTAATAATTCCATAAGTAGTTTGCGGTGTCGTTTTGTCTGAATCTTTTAAGTCGCTTATTTTTTCAAGAATAAAACTATTTTGTGATGAGTGATTTTTAGATTGAATTATTAAAATTTCGTTAGAAATTTTTTCTATTTCTTTATTAGATACTTTAATTTTAATTTCTAAAAGTTCTAATAATTGTTTTTGATTTTTATTTAAACTATCTACTTGTTGCAGTGATATTTCAAATTTTGAAGTGAAGTTTTTTTGTTCTTTTAATTGTTCTTTATTTTTAATAAAATGTTTTGATAAAATATTATAAATATCTTCATTATCAATAAATTTGTTTTTATTTTTATATTTTTCATATTCAATAAATAATTTCATTAAATCTATTTTTGCAGTTTGATTTTCAAAGTTTGTATCTTGAAATTCTAGCAGTGTTCTGTTTTGCTGTTTGTATTGCAGTATTGCAGAAGTTATATCTTTTGCTAAATTTAATTGGTTTTTAGTTATTTCAATTGATTTAATTTCAAAAGAAGTTATATTATTTAAAAAATAATTTTGTATATCATATGTTTGTAAAATTTTATAATTTGTGTTCAGGTTTGCAATTTTAGTTTTGTTTTGATTTAAAATTTCTTTTGTAAATGATTCAAAGTTTTCTATGGTTTTTTGGTTTACTTGTGTGTGGTTTTGTGTTTGTATCTCTTGGTTTTGTGTCATACTTAGTTGTGTAGATTAAACTTTATAAACGTAAGTAATTTGTAATAATTATGGAAGTAAAATTAACTTTATCAAAAGATGTAAATGCGAATGCTAATTTTTATTTTGATAAGTCAAAAAAATTGAAAAAAAAAGTACCTGGAATTGATAAGATTATTGCTAAAACTAAAAAACAAATTGATGAATTTGATGAACAAAAGGAACAATATTTGAAGAAAAAGGAGAAAGATATTATTATTAATGCCCATAAAAAGGCTGAATGGTTTGATAGGTTTCGTAATACTTATTTAAGTTCTGGACTACTTATGGTTTTTGGAAAAGATTCTGGAAGTAATGAAGTTTTATTAAAAAAACATATGGATAAAGACGATATTGTTTTACATACTGAACTTGCAGGTTCACCGTTTGGAATTATTAAAGGTGGTCGAGATAAAGTTTCTAAAGAAGAATTGGAAGAAGCTGGAACAATTATTTCTTGTTTTTCTAAACAATGGAAACGTGGGTTTGGAAATGCTGACGCTTTTTGGGTTTATCCAGAACAAGTTTCAAAAACTGCAAATAGTGGAGAGTATATTGCTAAAGGTGGGTTTATGATTCGTGGAACTAAAAATATGTTAAAGAATTTAACTTTAAGAATTTGTTTAGGTGTTAAAAAATATGAAATTACAGATGATGAAGGGGAGAAACATGATGTTGAAGAATTATTTTCTGGCTCAGAGCAGGCTGTGCGAAAGTTTTGTGGTTCCCGCATGATTAGGATTGAACCTGGAAATGTGAATTATAAAATTTTAACAAAGGAAGTTCGGAGCAGGCTGAAAGTGCATGTTGATGAATTACCAAAATATATTCCAAACGGAAGTAAAATACTTAAAAAATAAAAAAATATATAAATGAATAGAATACGTAACTATTATGACAAATAAAATTGAAGAAATAAAAAAAATATTTGAAAACTCAAATATTAAAGAATTATTTGAAAATTCAAATCCATAAATTGTTGAAAGTAATAGTTTTCCTAAAAGAATAGAAAAAGCATTAGCTGAAAATAATGAAAGTGAACTTTTAAAAGTGATTTCTGAATGGAATGAAATTATTCAGAAAGCTCATAAAACTGATTATCATGAAAATATTAGAGAATTTGTTAGACTTTCAGCAGAAAAATATAGAAAAATTAAATTATTTAATTTGTTTTGAAATTAAATCAAAACCTTCATGGTTTTCTTCCCAGTTTTCATCAAAGTCACCTTCACAAGATAACACGTGAGCAGCACGACAAAATGTTGACTCAGTTGTTAAATTAGTTCTATCTCCAATTACTCCTGATTCTTTAATGTCACGTCCTCTTGAATAAATTCCTAGACTTACTTGACCATATACAGTTTGAACTCCACTAAATACTTTTACTTTATCACAAATTTCACTTAATTTTTTTAATACTAAATTATCTTTTTTAAAATTGTCATTGTTTGCCCCAATGTTTCCAACACCAGTCCCTTCTAATACAACTGCATCATATTGTACTAAATGATCTAATTCCCAATCATACATGTTTGGGTGAGCTTTGAAAAAACCTATTTTTAAATCTTCGTTATATGGAATAAATGATGTTTCTTCTTCATTTGATTTTGTTTCTAAATCAGGCCTTAAGATTTGAATCTCATGTTTTAAATCCATTCTTGCAAATGGAGAATAATTAATTTGTTTGAATGCGTCTCTTTGTGTTGAGTGCATTTTTCTTGCGTTAATTCCATCTAAAATATTAAATGTTTTATCATCTGTTGTTGCGTGCATACAAATTCCAACTCTATTAAATTTATGTTCTTTATTTTTATTTTGAATTATAAACTGTGTTGCTGCTTGTAAATTTAAAAATGCGTCACTTGATGCTCTATCTGAACTTCTTTGAGCTCCAACAATAATTACAGGGATTTTTAAATTTCTTAATGCGTATTGTAAGAATGCTGCTGTGTAGTGTAATGTGTCTGTTCCGTGTCCGATGATAATTCCATCTGCTCCATCGTTTACTGATTCAATTATATTTTTTAAAATTATATTTTGTTCTGTAAATCCTAAATCTTCTGAAGAAAAGTTTCCAATTAAGTTTGCTTTAATATCTGCAATTTCGTTTAATTCTGGAAATAAGTTTAATAATTCTTCTGGCGTAAATTTGTTTGATACTGCTCCAGTTCTGTAATCTACTTTACTTGCAATTGTCCCACCTGTGTGTAACATTGTAATTTTTGGTAATTTGGATTTGTTTGATTTCTTTTTACTTTGCTCGTTTGAATTTGTATCTTCAATGTCTGTTTCAGAAATAATTTTACAATTTACTTTCTTTAAACTTGCATTATATCCTGATGATAATTTAATCATAAAATAAGTTTCGTCTTCTTTTAATAATGGACCTTTGATTATTTCACCTTTATAATCAACTTCTAAAATTTTTGTCATAAATAAGTTAGGTATTACTCTTTTATATAGGTTTTTATTATATGTGTACAAAACATTATAAATAATAATTTTGATTTATAATTTATGTTTCAAAGTATTATAAATCATAAATTTGAAAAAACTACTAAACTTAGTATTATTAGTTTGATTTTTACAATAGGGATTGCAGGTTTTAATTCTGTATGGTCTGTTTATTTAAAATCATTTGGAGTTACTGATTCCAATGTTGGATTTATTGCGGGTGGTTTTGTTTTAATCTCTTTAATTTTTTCTTTTTACTCAACAATTATTTTAGAAAAATTTTCTAATGTTAAAATAATTATTTATTCTTTAATTATATTAACTTTAAGTTTGATTGGAGTAAGTTTTGTATCTACATTAAGTTTATTTTTATTAATTTGGATAATTGTGACTTGTTCTAAAATTCTAAATGATGAAGCGTTTGGAATTTTATTTGTTGACAAATCAAATAATAAAGATCTTGAAAAAAATGAAGGTTTAAAGTTTACATTAGCAAATGTTGGTTGGTTTTTTGGACCATTAATTATAGGATTAGTATTGTTAAAGTTTAGTGAGAGGTATGTGTTTGCAGTTACTGGAATAATTATTTTAATTAGTTTATTTTCATTTTTAAAATTAAATATAAAATCTAAATTTAAAAAAAGAATTAAAATTGATTCAGATATTTTGAAAAATTTAAAAGATTATTTTACAGATATCAATTTAGTTATACCATATATTATGGCGTGTGGTGTTAAAATTTGGTGGGGACTTGTTTTTATTTTTGTTCCATTATTAATTATTAAAAATGGATATTCAATTAGTGTTGTTGGATTTTTTGTGTCCGCAGTAATTATTCCACTAATTTTATTTGAATATAAAATTGGTAAGATAGCTATAAGTTTTGGTTTTAAAAAATTATTTTTTATTGGGTTTTTAATTTTAAGTATTTTATGTGTTGTGATGTTTTATTTAGATAATTTTTTAATGATTCTTGCTTTATTAGTTCTTGCAAATGCGCCAGTTGCTTTAATTGAGCCAATTCAAAATTCTTATTTTTTTAGGCAAGTTAAAAAGATAGATGAAGAAAAATATTTTCCGATTTTTTCAACTTCAACAGCTACAGGAAGTTTAATTGCACATTTTTCAATTGCAATAGTTTTATTGTTTTTTTCAGATAAATATATATTTTTACTTATGGCAGTTTTTATGGGAATTATGTGTATTATTAGTTTAAAGGTTAAAGATTATAAAAGTGATTTTTAATTAGTCTTTATTTTAAAATTTACAAAATATTATAAATATGAATTTTTATTATTTAATTATGATTTTTAGTAGATTACGAAAAAGAACAATTGAGAAAACAACTCAGATGAGTTTAACTAAGGCTGTGTCTTCAATTGGGTTTGCAGGAGTTGAAACTGTGTGGGCAATTTATATGAGTTCTTTTGGTTTAACTGAATCTATGATTGGATTTATTTCTGCTATTTTAATTATAATTATGTTTATGTTTTCATTTTTTTCTACAATAATTTTAGAAAAATTTTCAGAGGTTAAAATATATTTAGTATCATCAGCAATTATTATATCATCATTATTTATTATTGGATATTCAGAAAATTTTATTTTATTTTTAGTAATATGGACATTTCTTTCAATTGCTCAACTTGTAAGAGCTGAATCTTTTACAATTTTATTTCGTGATGAAAGTTCAGATTCTGATCTTGAAAAAAATGAAGGTTTATTATTTACAGTTTTAAATTTAGGTTGGCTTGTAGGTCCATTGATTGCGGGATTTATTTTATTAACTTATGGTGTAAGTTTTGTTTTTGTGTCCAGTGGTGTTTTTATTTTAATTGCATCTTATATTTTTTATAGTTTAAAATTAAAAGAAAAAGTTAAAAAAAGAGATAAAATTGATACAAATATTAAACAAAATTTGAAAGAATATTTCACAAGTGAAAAATTAATTTTACCTTATCTTATGAAAATGGGACTCGAAATTTGGTGGGCATTAATTTATATTTATATCCCATTATTTATTATTAAAAATGGATTTCAAGAAAGTTTAGTTGGATTTTTTTTAGCAGCAGTTGTAATCCCATTAATTTTGTTTGAGTTTGAAGTTGGAACTCATTGTGAAAAATATGGATTTAAAAACTTTTTTTTCATAGGGTTTTTTAGTTTATTTATAATCTCAATTATTGCATTTTTTATGAATGATTTTATGTGGATTTTAGGATTATTAGTTCTTGCAAGTGCGCCTGCTGCAATGCTTGAACCTATCCAATCCCCTTTTTTTTTTAGACAAGTAAGTTCAAATGATGAAGAAAAATATTATCCGATTTATATAACATCACTTCATATTGGAAGTTTTATTGCAAAGTTTACAATTGCTGGATTATTGTTATTTTTCGTAGATAAATATGTATATTTATTAATTGCTGGATTTATGCTTACGCTTGCTATTATTAGTTTAAGAATTAAAAATGAACAAACATGTTAATACATACTTCCAAAGGGAGTACTTTTTAGTTATAATTGTGAAGTGACTTACATATATTATGGATAACTCACAAATAGTTGTAATTACTGGGATGGGAGCTGTAACTCCATTTGGAGATGTTGAAGGATTCATAGAAGGATTAAAAAATGGAAACTCTAATTTTACAACAATACGAAGATTTAAATTAAATAAAGCGGATAAGATTAGAGTTGCTGGACAAGTTGATGAAATTAATGTTGAAATTCAAAATGAAAGTGTTCAGAAATCATTAGATTTAATTAAAGAATATACTGACAGAGAAAACTTACAATTTAAATACGGAATACATACTGCAGATTTAGCATACAAAGATGCTAATTTATGTGAGTCTGACGAGATTTCAATAATTGTTGGGTCTTCAGGTTTAGAAGGTAAAATATTAAATTCAGACAGCATGAATTTTCATAGAAGTGCATTAGGGCTTCCAAATACATTACCCTCATTAATAGCTAAGGAGTTAGAAATTAATGGCCCCTCCATCTCAGTAAACTCAGCATGTTTAACTGGGATTTCTGCACTGCAAAATGCAATGTGTCAAATTTTAAGTGGAGCTTGTGAAAAAGTTTTAGTTGGAACATCTGATTTTGGAATTGATAAAATATTTTATGGAAATTCCGATGAAAGAAATAATGGAACAAGAGCTTTGTCTAAAAAAAATGAGATGGTTCCATTTGGTCAAAATAGAGATGGACCTGTTTTATCTGAAGGTGCTGGGTTTTTAGTTATTGAATCTTTAGAATCTGCTAAAAAAAGAAATGCCCATATATACGCAGAAATAAAAGGAGTTTCAACACTTACAGAATACGGAAGACATTCTTGTGATATTACTACAAGTGGATACCAAAAAGTAATTGAAAAAATTTTAAAGAAAACAAGAATTAGTAATGGTGAGATTGATTATGTGAATGCTCACGGGACAAGTACTCCTTTAAATGATGTTACTGAATCTGCTGCAATATATAATGTCTTTGGTAATACAACTCCAGTTTCATCTTTTAAAGGGACTTGTGGACATACATTAACTTCATCTAATTTATTGGAAATTATTGCTTGTTGTGAAATCCTTAAAACTAATCAAATTTTTAAAACTAATTTGGAAAATATAGGGACTGATTGCGCTAACTTAGATTATGTGATGGAACAAAGAGGAGGAAAAAAAATAAATAATATACTTAAACTTGGGGCTGGTTTTGGAGGAGTGTACGGAGTAGTTATTTTATCAAAATATGAAAACTAGATTTATTTATTCCTTCCAAAAGTAAGAATAGGTCATTGTATATTTAAGTTATCATAAATATTTATAATAATAAATTCTAAATTTAAAATATGGAAAATGTACTTAGAGAGATTGGATTTACTGAAAGAGAAATTAAAGTTTATTTGTCAATGTTAAAACTTGGTGAATCTACTATTGGACCTATTGCTAAAGAGTCATCAATTCAAGCGGCAAAAGTTTATGAAACTATTTCAAAATTAGAATCAAAAGGATTAGCTTCATATATTATTAAAGGAAAAACTAAATACTTTTTAGTTGAAGACCCAGATAAGTTAAAGTTATTACTTAAACAAAAAGAGAGAAATTTATTAGAAATATTACCTAAGTTAAAAGAAAGATATGCTCATAATGTTGAACCTCAAGTTGTTCGAATTCACGAAGGTTATAAAGCAATTAAAATATTGTTTGATTATCTAATTGATAATTTAAATCAAGGAGATTTTTATTATGTTTTTTCTTTTGCTAAAGAATATTTAGAAGATGAACAAGTTCCATTATTCTTTAGACAAATTCATTTAAAATTAAATGAGAAAAAAATTGATGATAAATTAATTGGACCAAAATCTCAGAAAAAAGAATTAAAAGAATTGTATAAAACTATTAAGTCATTAAAGTTAAGATTTAGTGAAACACATTTTCCAGTTGGATTAGTTATAACTTCTAAAAGTGTCCTTCAAGTTACGTGGGGAGATAGACCTACAGTGATTGAAATCTGTTCAGATAATTTAATTAAAAAATATAAAGAATTTTTTTTAGATATGTGGAAATTAAATAAATAAATATTTATAATTAATCTAATTTTAAAAAAATTCCATTTTTAAAATTTTCAAATGCTATTTTTCTCATTGAAATTTTATTCTTTTCTTCTTTTGTAAGTTCTGCTACTGTTTTTTTAAGTTTAGATATTTCAAATATTTTATCCCAACCAAAACCTAGCTCTCCTCTTGGTTCCACTATTGTTCCATCCATTTCTCCAGAATAAAATTTATATTCTTTTCCATCATATGTTCCAACTATTGTTTGGGCAGTTGCAGATTTATCTTTATATGCTGCTAAAGAATTATAAATTCCTACATCTCCAGTAGAATCTAAAAGCCACTTTATTAAAGCTCCAGGATATTTATTTAAAGTATTAAAATATATACCCGTATCTTCAACTAATACTGGAACTTTTAATATTTCATATGCTACTTTTACTTTTTCACGTACAACATCTATAACATTTATTGCTTGAATTTCTGGTAAATCAACATTTTTATTTTTAATTTGATAACCTAAAATTTCAGATACTTCAATTAATTTATTTTTATTTCCTGTTACAAATATTATATCTTTTTCCATTATAATATGTTTAGGTATTATAAGTTTATAAATTAATCTTCAAATTATTTTAAATGAATACTTAGTCTTCAATTAAATATTCAATATGTTCTAATGCACAAAAATTTGTTTGATAAGTATATGCTCCACAGTTTTCAAATGTAATTACATCTCCTACTTTTGGATTGTCTAAATAAACTGAATATCTTAAAATGTCTGTTGAGTCCGGAGTACATCCTTTTAATAAATATTTTTTTCCAGATTCTAATTCTCCAACTACTTTTAGTTTTACGTTAGCTAGAACTGTGTCCATTGTACCATTAAAAATAGAACAGTTTAGAAAACATGTATTATCAATTATTTGTATAATTTGACTATTTAGTCTTACAGAAGGTGCAGCGATAAATCTTCCTGGTTCAATTATTAGTTTGATTCCAAATGTGTCAGTGTAGTCTTTTAGTTCTTTGATTTTTACAAAAATATTTTCGATAGATTTGTCGTGTATGTTGTGATAGTTTGCTGGAAGTCCACCACCTAAATTAATTTCTTGAATCATTGGTAAAATGTCAGCAAGTGATTTTTCAACTTCATACTTTAAACTCCATTCAGATACGTTTTGAGTTTTTCTGTGAAAATGGATTCCAATTCTTCCAATATTTTTATTTTCTTTTAATTTTGGAACCCAAGTTTCAATTTGATTTAATGTCATTCCGAATACATAATGTTTTCCTGTAAACATCGTATTTTCTTTTAGTTTCATTCTTAGTTGAATATTAACTTTGTAATTATTTTTATCTACAAAAGTAATTAATTTTTCTAAGTCTTCTTCATTTTCTACAACAAAATTTTGAATTTTTTTTTCTTTTAAAAAAATTAATTCATCTTGATTTAATGTGAATGGAAAGTATAAAACTCTGTCCACGTCTGATGATTGAACTAAAAATTGTTTTAATTCGTTTAATGAAATTATTGAAAACATATTTTCATTTTTTTCTAATAAAACTTTTCCTACATTTGTATTTGTTTTCCATGAGAAAGATATCGCGTCAAAATGTTTTTTTAATAAGTCTATTTTTTCCCATACTTTTGATTTTGTTAAGATAAATTGTGGTTTATTTATTTTTATCTCTTTTGTTTGTTTTATTTTTTGTTCCATTTTTATTTATTCCTTATCCAATAACCCTTCTTCGTCTAAAATTTCCATTGTTAAACTCATTGCTAATGGGAATAAAATTGATACATCACCGTGAACTGTCACTGCGTCTGTGTCATCTTTAATTTTCCCCCAAGATTTTGCTTCTTGTGTTGTTGCTCCCGATAAACTTCCAGATGAACTTTTTGCAGTTGTCATATATACTGCAAACTCTGCTCCACCGTTTAGAAGTGTTGCTAAAATTGCGTGGTGTTTTGAGATTGAACCTCCAAGACAAATCACAGCTTTTTTCTCGTTGTGATCTGTACATAATAGAATTTTTTCAAAATCTTTTACAACATCTACAATAAAGTCTGGGTGTTTTTGTTGGAATAAGTATAAATGGAATCCGAATGCTCCATCAGTGATTGCTGGACAGAATAAAGGAATGTTTTTTCTTGCTGCTTGGTATAAAATTGAGTTTTCATCGTTTAACATTAATCCAATTTCTCTGAATATTTCTGACGGTGTCCATCTTGCTTTAATTTTATATAATTTTTCTAGAATTGGTAATAGTTTATCTTCTAGTTTCATATAAGATTGATTATCAATCATTAAATTTCCAACTCTGTTTAATCCTTTTTCATGATTTTCATAATCATCAGAATGAAAACTTCCAAGCATAAATTTTTCACCATCTGCTTTCATAATATCTTCTTCAATTCCACCAACTGTTGTAACACAAATGTCTGCAATTCCAGTTTGAATAATTTGAGCGAAGTATCCACGAAGTCCAGATGTTACCATGTTTGATGTGAATGTTAAGAAAATTTTAGCTCCTTCTCGTTTCATTTTAGCCATAGTTACAGCAGCTCTTTGTAATTCTACACTTTGGTATCCAATTCTACCTAATTTTTCAACAAATGTTTTTGTTGTCATTCCCTTTTCCCATCTAAAGTCTTCTACGTATTCTACCATTTTTTTACATTGTACAAAAATGTAGAAATTTCTTTCGAAATTTCTTGACTAAGCAGCACAGTGTGCTTTACTTAGTACCATTTTTTATTTATTAGAGTATAATTAATTCTTTTTTTGTATTTTATTATTTAAGAATAAATTATGAAAGAAAAATAATAAAAATTATAATACATTAATAATGCTATTTATTTTAAATTTTACAAATTTAAGTAAATAGCATTATTAGAGTATTGTCACAATGTGACAATAACTTTACTAAAATCTAAAGTTAAAGCTTGCGCTTTGTCCTTTGTTTAATGAACTTAGTTTTGCCATAATAAAAAGAGTACTTTAATATTTATAAAGGGAATTGTTTTGTACTATTATTAAGTTTGAAGTATAAATTTATAATATTTTAATATCTAAAATTACTTCTAAATCTATTTTTTGCATCACTTGAGTCTATTGAACCCAATAAAGCAGATTCTGAATTAGATGAATTATCTAAAGATGTCCCCAAATTAATTGAATTCTCTAAAGACCACCCAGAATTTCCTGAATAGTCTAAAGAGTTACCTGAATTTTCTGAATGTTTTAAGGCACGCCCTGAATTTTTTGAACCTCTTAAAGAGTTACCTGAATTTTTTGACCTATATAACGTATTTTCTGAATTGTCTGAAGTTTTTAAAACCGTAAATGAGTTATCTGAATACTCTAAAGAGTTACCTGAATTTTCTGAAATTTCTAGAGAGTTTTCATAATTTTTTGTGTTTTTTAAAGAATTGCCTGAATTGCTAGACCACTTTAAAGAGTCACCAAAATTGTTTGAACCATCCAAAGAATATCCTGAATTGAATGAACTTCTTAAAGAGACATCATAATTTACTGAATTTTTTAAGGAGTTATTTGAATTTTCTGACTTATGTAAAGTATGTTCTGAATTTTTTGAATTCATTAAGGAGTTACCTGAATTTCTTGAATATTCTAAAGTATCATGTGAATTTCTTGATTTACCTAAAGACCCACCATAATTTACTGATTCTTTTAATGAATTACCTGAATTTGATGAATTCATTAAGGAGTTACCTGAATTTCTTGAATCAGATAGAGCATATTCTGAATTTTTTGAATCCCTCAAAGAGTCACATGAATTTTTTGACATCTGAATAGTAGAATCTGAATTTGTTGACCCACATAGAGTAGAACCTGAATTTGTTGACCTCCTTAAAGAATGGCCAAGATTTATTGAATTTTTTAATGAATCCTCTGAGTTTTTTGATTTATCTAAAACATAATCAGAATTTGTTGATATATGCATAGTAGAATCTGAATTTGTTGACCCATATAGAGCAGAACCTGAATTTGTTGATCCACGTAAAGAATGGTCAAGATTTACTGAATATTTTAATGAGTCCTCTGAGTTTTTTGATTTATCTAAAGCATAATCTGAATTTTTTGAAAACCATAATTGATTTTGATTAAACTCTAATGAATTACCATCCTCATTAGTTAGAATTGCTCCAAGGCCACCAAACCTACAAGTTTGAATTGGTTTAATGTCTTTAGTTAATAGATGGTATGCTGAAGTTGAAATTCCTTGAACTAAATTATTTTCATCTTTAAAATATTGTTTTAAATCATCTGAATTATTTCTATAAGTATTCGCAATAATTTTATTTAATTGTCTAATTCTGTTTCCATTTTTAGTTTCAACTAATCTATCTAATAGGTCTGATAGTCTTGTATTGTTATTTTCTGTAATTTTTAAATTTGTTTTGTTTTGGTTCATTGTAACTAATAGTAACACTT
>JABSQY010000139.1 GCA_013215525.1 Nanoarchaeales archaeon
AAGTTTCAACAAGAGCATCAACATGTGTTGCTAAATCAGACATAACCAGTACATCATCAAGTTTAACCTTTGATGAATGAATCCCACCAAGAAAATCCATAAACCATTTAAAATCCTCAAAATGCGGTGAAGTTTCATTATATTTAACTTCCCAACGAATTAGAATATTTAAAGCATTTAAGTTAATTAGAATCATAGCTGAATTAGAATTATTTTTCAAATCTAAATGAATAGTACCTAAAATTTCAATAATCCCATCAATCTTACTTCCCATAGATAATAAAATAACTAAGAAATATATAAATGATATGTGTATAGAAAAAAGTTACAACTACAAGTTATCCAAAAAATAAAACAATCAAAGCAAGTGAAATGCATGTAATAAGAATAAAATGTATTTGTCAAATCATAAAACTAATTAATTAGTCCCGTTTAGTCAGCAATTTAAAAAACTCAAACTGCATAATTGTAATAATATAAAATTTAAAAAAAGTTAATTAAATTAACTTAATTTCAATATTTAATCCAGAAGGGATGTGTACTTTAGTGATCATTCTGATAACTCTATCATTAATCTCAACATCAAGTACTCTCTTGTGGATTCTCATTTGATATCTCTCAAAGGAGGCCTTACCTTCACCATCTGGTGATTTTCTGGTAGTAACTTTTAACTTTTTAGTAGGTAATGGGATTGGTCCAACCATACTCACACCTAACTTCTCAGTGATTTTCTTAACTTCAGTAACAAAATTGTTAACTTTTTTAATATCATCACACATTAATTTAATTCTTGCTTTGCTCATTTTGTAAATATATTTAAAAAAAAGAAATTAGAATTTTAATTCCTTCTTTACTACTTCAATACATTGACCAGCAGCAACAGTTTTACCTGAATCTCTAATTGCAAATCTAGCTAATTGAGGAATTTCCTTATTAGATTCGATAACAACAGCCTTTAAAGGAATGAACTTAACAATAGCAGCATCTCCGTTTCTAATGAAATCAGGTGAAACAGCCATGTCTCCGTTTAATTTCTTAACAATTTCAGAAATTCTACAAGAAACTTGCGCAGTATGAATGTGGAATACAGGTGAATAACCTACTGTAATAACAGATGGGTGGTTCATAACAAAAATTTGTCCTGTAAATTCTACAGCTAATGTAGGTGGTGCATCGAAAGGTCCGATAACATCTCCTTTAGCAATATCTCCTTTGTTAAATCCTTTAACAGAGAAACCAACATTATAACCAGGTAATGCTTCAGAAACTTTTTCGTGGTGCATTTCTACATCCTTAATCTCTCCAGCCATACCAGTTCCAGTCTTAGAAGGAACAGCAACACATTTAGTGTTAGGTCTTAAAATACCACACTCAACTCTTCCAACAGGCACTAAACCAATTCCTTTAATAGCGTAACAATCTTGGATTGGAACTCTTAAAGGTAAAGTTGTAGGTTTTTCTTCTGTTTCGAATCCATTTAATAATTCTACTAAAGTACCATCTTTATACCAAGGCATCTTATCAGACTTCTTGAAAACATTATCTCCCATTAAAGCAGCAATAGGTACAAATCTAACAGATTTAAATCCTAAAGGTGTAACTAAAGCTTCAACTTCTGTCTTAACTTCATTAAATCTAGTTTCAGAGTATTCTCTCATATCCATTTTATTAACAGCAATAATTAATTGGTTAATTCCAAATGTTTTTGATAAGTAAGCGTGTTCTTTTGATTGTTCATTAATACCATCAGTAGCAGCAACAACTAAAACAGCAGCATCCGCTTGGGAAACTCCAGTAATCATGTTTTTAATAAAGTCTGCGTGACCTGGCGCATCAATAATTGTGAATTCGTAAACATCGGATTCAAATTTCTTGTGTGAAAGATCGATTGTAACTCCTCTTTCTCTCTCTTCAGCTAAGTTGTCCATAGTATAAGCGAATTCAAATCCTGCTTTACCATTTTCAATAGCTAATTCTTTTAACTTTCTCATATCTTGTTCAGATACAGCTCCACCATCGAATAATAATCTACCAACAGTAGTTGATTTTCCGTGATCTACGTGTCCAATAAAAACCACATTAAAGTGTGGTTTGTTTACAGTATAACTTGCCATTTTTTTAAAATATTTACTCATAGATTCAAATCATAATCAAAAGATTAAAATTTAATTCATATAGTATACATTAAAATAACACATTTTTGTTTATAAATATTGTCATTATCATTCAAAATATATCTAGAATAAACACATAAAAAATAAAGTAACAAATATATATAAAATAAAAAAATACAAATAAATTATGATAAATCAAATTCTTGACCAATTAGAAAATTTAATTAAACAAAAAGCGACACAGTTTGAGCAAGAACACAACATAAATATACTTCAACTCTACCTTAAACCTGAAACTGAAATAGTTCAAAAAATTAAAAACCAATTATTTAATAATGAACTTGAAGATAAATATAAAAATAATTTAGTAAGATTATTATCTGAAGAATTTGTAAAAGAACAAAAAACACAAGACATACATAAATTAATAAATATATTTTCCACTGAAATTCAAATAATTGAAAATTTAAAAAAACAAGAATTAGAAAATGAACATAATGAATTTATAGAATCTGCAATAAATAAAGATGAAATTGAGATATGGATTTAAATTTAATATTTTTAAAAATTGTAAAGGAAGGTGAATTTTCTATTGATGATTTGAAAAATACTAAATTATTAATAAAAAATATTTATGAAAAAAATAAAATCGATTATTCCTTAGGATTAACT
>JABSQY010000140.1 GCA_013215525.1 Nanoarchaeales archaeon
TATATTTTTTTAAAGGTATTTGAAATAAATAATTTAAATCTAAATATTCATTTTTATTTTTTATTTCTTTTATAGATAATTTTCTAAAAGATATTTTTCGTTTCATATCAGTAATATCATTTTTAAACTTGTCAATAGAATATTGTTTAAATGTATCAATAAATTCTAAGTATGTGTACTCTTGTATATTATTACCAAATAATTTATTACATGAAACAGTTTTATTTTCACTTTCACATATTGGCCCATTTAACCATCTAAATGAATCAGTATGTTCAACATCGTCTAAAAAAATTTTAAAGAAAATTTCATTATTAATATAATCAATATTTCTTCCTAAATTTTTTTTATATCCTTTATCCCTATCTATTGATAAAAAATGTTTATACGCACATAAGTTTTGAGATACAATTATGTTTGATACATCTCCTTTTGTGAAAAATAATATATTTTTATTTTTATCATAAACCATTTTCCCACCTTCAATTTCCTTTGTAACATTATGGTAAAAATCTTGAGTAAATCTTCCAGGCCCAGTTGCACCAATTGTTTCTGTAACTGTTTCAATGATTTGAATTTTAAATTTGTTTTTTACTTCTCCAATTACTTTATCGACAAGACCTTCTTGAAAAATTGGTTCTAATATATAAAAGTTATTTTCTAAATCTTTTAGAGTTATAAAGTTATCATAACTTCCACTACCATATATACTAATTAAATTTCCATGATCAGTTACGTCTTTTTTTAATGTTATTTCTTTTTCAAATTCTGATATTTTTTTTCCAAGAGATAAATCCTGAGTTAATAAGAATTTTTCTTTTTTGTTTAAATTTATTCTATAAATAGATTTTGGTGTTAATACTAAAAAGAAGTTATCTTTATTTTTATCATCATAAGATTGAAAGTTTTCAATTGAATCTAATTTTAATGTACTATAACATTCAGTTACTGTGTCATATTTTCCAGTTGAAAAATACTCTGTAAACTCAGTAATTGAATTTGCATTTTGTTCTGAAATTTTATCGTTTGTGTTAGAATCTAGATTTAAAAAAAGAAATATGATTTTAATAAAAGTTATTAATACAATAATTCCTAGTGTCATAAAAAAAACTTGTAGTAATAAAGAACTTGTTTCAACTTTTGCTTTTTTATTAAAATTGTTGTAAATCTTACTCATTATATTATGATTATATCTTTTTACTTTTAAAATATGTATTTTTTATTGTAATGGTAAAAGATAATTAGATACATATTTTTTAGATAGTTATGTTTGTATTGCGCGTTTAGTGTTTGAATTTGTTGTTTTAATTAGTTTTTAGTATGTTTTAGAGGAGGGGGACACCTTGATTGCTAGTGGAGAGTGTTTGTTGAGAATGAGTTGGTAAAAAAATTTGATTTGTTAATTGTTAGAAAGTCTTCTGAAAATTGCTCTAATGTAATTATATCATACATTTTTTTTACTAAAACAACTATATTTATTACGTGTGTTTAATAGAGTCGAAACACACATAAAATATTTTATTAAAAAATTTGATTTTGTTTAAACAAATGTTTCCTATAGAAGTTTGTGCTTTTTATTGATTTTTTGATTTTTGAAATTTTATGTTTCTATAAGAATTATCTAGTTTAGATTCTTCGTCTGGAACTTTTGAAAAAATACTATAAAAGTTAAATAATTATAGTTTTAAAATATATACAAAAAAATAAGTATATTAAAGAATAAAAAAAAATGTTTAAATTTATTAAAAAAATAAAAATAGTTTGATATTATTATAAGAATTGTATTTGTATTAGAATTATTAAAATAAATAAATTGATTTATAGATATAAGATATATAGAGATAAAAAGAAAGAAGTATGTAGTAAGTATGTGTGTAGGTAAAAATTGAATAAATTAATAATTATTTTTTATTATAATCAGATTTATTATCTTCATTTTTTGCATTATCTAAAAATGTACTATGGTCTTCATCTTTTGTTCTATCGTATTTCTTTACTAATTTAAAGTAATCTTTTACCATTTTATATGTACATTGATGTTTTGCTCCATCGTCCATTCTTCTTAAGATTAAAGTTCCACCTTTGTTAATTGCTTTAATCCAATATTCAATTCCTTTAATTTGTACAATGTCTTTAGTGTTTATGTTTACTAAAGTTAGATTTTGTGTATGCCGAAATAATGATTTTTGTGTCATCTTATCTTGACCCATAATTTTTGCAGAACGTTTGTCTAAGATTAACCATCGTCTACCGAACAGTGTCGCTATCTTGTTCATTTGTCCGTGATCTCTAAAGAATACAAAGTATCCATCATTAGCTTCATCAATTTTATTAATTGTTGTAAAGTTATCCATTAAGATTTTCATACATTCTTCTTTTAGTTCCATGATGTTATCAAAGAATTCAAATTTTAATTGCAGAGTCATTTCATAATATTCAGGGTTAATACGTTTACATGTATCACACAAGATTTGGTCCATATTTTGTTCTATTCTAAATCTATCTATCATTTTTATTTATTAGTTATTATTTTATAATCTAGTTTATTATTAATAATTATTACTAAAACAACTTATACATTATATGTTCGTATTATGTATTAAATATTGTTTAGGTATTATATAGAATAAATTAATGATTGTTTGTTTAATAACCTAACTAATACATACTTATGCTATTTATATTATATTATCTATTAAATGTTAATTTATTAGACTTTTATAATTATATTAATTA
>JABSQY010000141.1 GCA_013215525.1 Nanoarchaeales archaeon
ATATTAAATTATGGTGTTTCAGGAGACGACACATCAGATTTATTAAAAAGATTCGACAAACAAGCAAAAAAAAATAATCCATATGGAATTATTATAGCAATTGGTGGAAATGACACACAATTTTTTATTGATAAAAATAGATTTAGAATTGATATTAAAGAGTTTGAAAGTAATTTTGATATTTTAATAAAAAAAGCAAAACAGTACACAGAAAATATAATTATAATTGGACTTACAAACGTTGATGAACAAACAATAAATAATGAATACATTCCAAAAAAAAATAAGTTTTACAAAAATGAAACTATAAAAAAATATGACAAACTATTAGAACAAATTTCAAAAGATAATAATTTAAAATTTATTGAAGTATTTGATATTTTAGATAAAAATGATTTTACAGACGGATTACATCCAACTTCGCAAGGACACATAAAATTATACAATAAAATCAAAAATAATATTTCTGAAAAAGATTTTAATTAAATAAAATAAAATAAAAAAAAGACAAAAAAGAAAAAAATAGAATTTCACTTCATGAAATATACTTGATATACGCTCCACTCTGTCGCGTAAAGTTCGCTTTGCTAAAAATAATCTCACTACGTTCATATAATATAAAAAAATCAAAACTAAATAAAAAGTAAATCAAAACTAAATAAAAACTTTTCATTCTTCAATATTTAAATAAAATATAATTTATGATTTTTTTAATCTCATCAAAATTTAAAAATTTCTTTCAAATTTTTTAAAACAAAGTTTCCAAAATTAAAATGACAAGAAAATATAAAGATTAAATTTCAGGATTTACTATGAAAATAAAAGAAATAAAACTTTTAGCAAATACTATTCGTATGGATATAATTAAAATGTTAAATTTAGCAAAATCAGGACACACTGCAGGCCCACTTGGAATGACAGATTTATTCACAGTTTTATATGGAGAATTTTTAAAATTTAACCCAAAAAAACCATTAGATAAAAAAAGAGACTTTGTATTTTTATCAAACGGACACACATGTCCAGTATTATATTCAACACTTGCAAGATTTAATTATTTTCCAGTATCAGAATTAAAAACACTAAGAAAATTAGGTTCAAGATTACAAGGACACCCACACCTAGGAGCATTACCAGGAGTAGAAAATTCAGGTGGACCACTTGCTCAAGGAATTTCTCAAGCTGTTGGACTTGCAGCGAGTTTAAAACGAGATAAAAAAGATAATAAAGTATTTTGTTTTACAGGAGATGGAGAATTAGATGAAGGACAATGTTGGGAAGCTTTCTTATTTGCAGCAAAAGAAAAATTAGATAATTTAACAATAATTGTAGATAGAAATGATATTCAAATTGATGGAACTACTGAAGATGTATTACCTTTAGGAGATTTAAATAAAAAATTTACAAGTTTTAATTTCGCAGTAATTGAATTTGACGCAAATAACATTGAGCAAATCAGACAAGCATACAAAGAAGCAAATAAAATTAAACATAAACCAGTTTGTTTAATTGCAAAAACAATTCCTGGGAAAGGAGTGAGTTTTATGGAAAAAGATTTCCATTGGCACGGAGTTGCACCATCAGATCAAGACACAAAACTTGCTCTTGAAGAATTAAAAATACTTGAAACAAAAATAAATGGAGGTAAAATTTAGAATGGCAGACTTAGAAGCAAACGTACACACAGAAGGTTTTAACTTTATTCCAAAAGAAATAAAATCAAATATGATTAAAGTAATTGAACACGGAACAGAGGTTCAAATCACATCAAAAGATTTTTTAAAAAGATATAATGCATTTGGAATGATTAAAATAAATGAAGAAGAATTTAATTATCTAGAGAATAATAACGTATCTAATTTAACTCATTTTAATTTACAAATTTCATCTCACAAAAAAAAAGAAAACTATTTATTTGTAAAACTTTTAAAAAATGATATGATTGATATCTCAAATCCACATTTATTTGAATGTGTACACTGTGATGAAAATGTTACATATAGTGATTTAAATAATAAAGAAATATTTGATAATTCATTTCCAAATATTAAATCAATTAAGGATTTAAAAAAAGTAATTTTAGAAAGATATTCAAAAAAAATGAATTATTTAACAAGTGAAGAAATTTTAGAATTAGGAATTTCAATTACAAAATTAAAAAAAGTATCTGTTGAGGAAAAATTATAAAATGGTAAAAAAAGTAATAACTAAAACAAACAAAAAAGTAAACAAAGTAAAAACAAATACTAAAGCAAACACAGTAAAAGAAAATCCAATTCAAAAAGCTTTATTAGAAAAAATTGCAAAACTAACACATATTGAATGGGAAACGTGGAGTCGTGAACTTGCAAAATCTGAAAACTTAACAAAAAATAAATTAAAAACTTGGAAAAAACTTTGGGTTGATTACTCTTCATTACCTAAAACTCAAAAAGTAAAAGATTTACTTTGGGCAAATAAATTTATGGAAATAATTATGCCAAGTGAAGTATCACAAAATAAAGTAAAAAAACAAGTTCAAATAACAAAAAAACTTGTTAATAAAAAAGTAGATAAAATTAAAAAATCTGTTACAAAATCGGCAACTAAAACTTCATTAAACTTAGTAAAATCTGTAGTAAAACAGTCAAATAAAATCACAAAAAAACTTGAATCAACTAAATTAAAAAATAGTTTAACTAATTCAAAC
>JABSQY010000142.1 GCA_013215525.1 Nanoarchaeales archaeon
TCACAATGTGCCTTGGAGGTTTTTTAAAAAAACTAAAAAGTTTCTATTTATTTATTTATTAAGAAACTTTTGAATTTATAAGAATCATTTGAAATACAATGTATTTACAAATTGAACCTCACAAGTCACAATGTGCCTTGGAGGTTTTTTAAAAAAACTAAAAAGTTTCTATTTATTTATTTATTAAGAAACTTTTGAATTTTTTTAAAAAACCTTCATGTGTTGCATTATATTTTAACATTACTTCTTGTATTTTTTTAACTTTAGTCTCTTGATGTGACGAGATTGCTTTTAATAAGTATTCTTGCCATGATTTGTTTACGTGATAAATTGGTACAAATTGTATTCCACATTTTTTGAAAACTTTTTTTTTATGTTCTGCAGCTCCCTTATATGAATTATCATAATTATACATTCCAAAAAATTCTACTACTATCTGGTATTCTTTTAAATAAAAATCTGGGTACCATAATTTTGCTTTATCATATTCAACTATTGCAATTGGGAACTCATACTCAAATGCTATATCTAATGAATCAAGAAATTTTGCAATTTCTATTTCTCCTTTACTTAAATATTCATTCCCTTTAAATTTGTAAGTTACTTTTTTTTTCATTTTGGTTATCTAGTTATAATATTTAAAATAATATTTAAAGATTAATGTTGTAATTAGATAGTTTAAAGTATAGTAATTATATTTAAGTGATTAAGTTATGATTATATTTTAATGTTTAGAATTAATTTGGAATTTGTTTTATTTAAAAGTAAATATAAATAATAATTTTAAAAAAAATTAGTTATTTAATTCGGATTCAATCATTTGTGCTAATACACTAAATGGTTGAGCTCCTACGATTAAGTTACCGTTGATAAAAAAAGATGGAGTTCCAGAGACACCGTGTCTACTTCCTTCAGCTAAATCTTCGTTAATTTCTGATAAAATTTCTTCACTTTCAATACAAGATGTGAATTCAGATTCTTCTACACCAATTTCAAGAGCCCAAACTTTTAAGTTTGCAACTGATAAACTTGATTGTGTTGAGAAAATCTTATCGTGCATTTCAAAATACTTTGCATCTCCTAATTGAGATTGTACACAGTTTGCCGCAGCAGATGCTGGAACGGCTAAGTTGTGAAATCCTAATGGGAAATCTTTAAATACTAATTTAACTAATCCAGTATCAATGTATTGTTCTTTTAATTGAGAATATGATTCGGAAAAGAATTTACCACAGAATGGACATTCGTAATCAGAATATTCAACAATTGTTACAGGAGCGTCAGCGTTTCCTAATGTAGGTTCACCTTCAATGTTTAATTGTGATAGTTCTACTTTAGTTGCAGGCGCTGCTGCTGATGGTGCTTGTGCAGATGGTGCTGTAGTACCGTCACCGTATCCTGGTGCGTTTGATGCGAAGAAAGAATCAATTCTTGTAACTTTTTCTGTAATTTGTGATAACTCGTCAGATTGTGTTGATA
This sequence comes from Nanoarchaeales archaeon, assembly GCA_013215525.1. Classification (GTDB taxonomy): domain Archaea; phylum Nanobdellota; class Nanobdellia; order Woesearchaeales; family UBA583; genus UBA583. Next base: position 1,480 of record JABSQY010000142.1, read on the forward strand.
CACTAATTCCTAAGAATAAAATTACAATAAATTGTACAATTATTAATCCTAAAATAACAGAAGTTACACTACTGTTTGATTTAGCTTTTTTAGTCGTAGTTGTTTTTGGAGTTGAAACTTTTTTAGTTTCTACACTTTTAACAACTTTTTTAGCAGCCACTGCCTTTTTAGGTGTGGACTTTTTTTTTGTTTCTGCCATATTTACAAGTAGAATCTGTTAATTATAGTTTAAAGATAATTGTTTTAACTTTTGGTGGTTAAAATAGAATTAAATATGTTTATATGTATGTAATAAAAATTAGTATTGTTATAAAAAAATTAAATTATAATAATTCTTCAATATATCTTTCTAATTTTTCAGGAACTGTCGTAGGTTTAAATCTGTTTACAGGTGTACCTTCTTGCAAGAAATTAAAAATTTCTAAACCGTTGTGAAATCAAAGATTTCATAAGCATCTGCTTTGTGAAAGTAGTAAAAATACAATTTGATAATAAAAATATAAATATAATTATGTTTAAATAGTTAATGATTTACTATTTTTGTATATTGTATTTAATTAAATAATATATTACCATCTCACATATATTGAATCATCACCATATATCCCATTATAAATAGTTTTCCAATTTAAATCAGTTAAGTTATTCTTTTTGAAGTTTTTTACATTACTAAGTTCATAATACCAAGAACATAAAGTAAAAAACTCATTTTTCATTAAATCTGGTTTTTTACAGTAAGATAACAATTGTTCTAAATCTGAATCTAACTCATTATGTAGTACATTACTATACCAATACCTTTCACCAATAAATTTCATAACTTCAATTATTATATTTGAGAAATATAACTCATTTTCTTCCGTATTTCTTCTCCTATATTGTTTTTCATATATGTCTTTAAATTCTTTTATGAATATTTGATTTAAATCTACTATAAAATCTTCTGATTCCAGAATTAATTTAAAAACACTATTTATTTTATTTTCATAAGTTTTTATTTTTTGAGTATAATAATTTTTTAAACCAGAAACTTTATTAGAATTAGATTTATTTGGATTTAAATTATATATCAATTTGTAGTTGTAAAGTTCATTTTGTGTTGAATAAAATTTATGTTTTGAAAATTCATCTTCAAATTTTCATTTGAATCTATCAT
>JABSQY010000143.1 GCA_013215525.1 Nanoarchaeales archaeon
AAGAATTAATACAATTAATAATGATATACATATATATATATCACTCGTTTAAAATTTTTCCAAATAAGATAAAAAAAATCAAAATATTTTTCAAAAAAGTAAAATATAAACAAAAATAAATAAACAAAAGTAGATCTAACTAAGTAAAATTTAAATTTAAAACTCAAGAAAAAAAGTGTACTTAAGTGAAAAAATCACTTAAAATAATTCCTAAAACTCCTAGATAAAAATTATTATTTTTTAAATTTAACATAAATAATTGTCATCCTACAAACAATCACATAATGTATATATTAAATAACTCTATTTTAAATTACTTTAAAATAGTCTTAAACAAATTAGCTGAAGAATCTTGGATTAACCCGCTCAATGATGAAATAAAAACATTTTCCACCTCAAACAAATCTCCATTTTCAATTTCTAAAAATCGAACAAACTCATTTAATTCATCTAAACTTCGAAACCCACATTGTAGTATATGTAATGAATCCTCATGTAACTTATAACAACCCATAACATTTGAATTATTTAAAGCCCACTGCGAAATTCCATCTTTTAATTTCCAATAATTGTTTTTCTTTTTTAAAAAGATAAATGCGAATAACTCAACACCTAATAACTTATAATCTAAATCCACAGTATATCTGTCAACCACTTCATTTAATTCAAGCTTCTTTTTAATTTTATTAACACCTGAATGTGTTAAACTTTTATATGGAATAGATTCAGCAATCTTACAACAAGACATGCTTGAATCATCAACCAATAATTTTAATACTCCTTTCTCATTATCATTTAAGCTAATCATTTGTGGTGGCTTACGATCATTATAATGATACTTAACCCCTGAATAACTTAATGATTGGTCTTCCTCTCCAGATTGTTCAACTAATAAGTCAAATAAATCTTTTGATGAATTTTTTACAAATCCACTGTACGGGAATGTATATACTTTATTTACCACAACGTACTCTGATGATTCTGAATGTAATTTGTCAAAAAACTCCCATAGTTCTTCCATGGAAGTAAATCCGCACTTTAAAATATGTGTGCTTTTGTTATTTACTATATTGTATAATCCCATTACATTATGAGACATAAGTTTTGATACAAAATCATCATTTCTACCCTGAGGCAATATTTTAATCATAGCAATTGCAAAAATGTGTACACCTAAATAAGCATAATTTATTTCTGTTGTATAATTTTTAATAATATGTCTGTGCGATAATTTCTCCTTGATTTTATGCACTGCTTGAGATGTAATCTTCAGTTGATTTCCAATCTCAGTATCTGTCACTCTTGCGTTTTCCAACAGTAACCTTAATGTTTTTTTTTCGTTCCTAGATAATTTCATTTTTTTTAATTTGAAACTCAAAGGAACACGAGATGCCATGACTAAAATTAAATCCTACCTTAAACTTTAGTACAAATAATAAACCAAATATGTCTTATAATATTACAACTCAAATTTATACACCAAAACACATACAATATGTGAAAAAAATATAAAAAAAGGATAAAAAATGTAAAAAATGTAAAAAAACAAAGAGTACTATATAAAGGAAATATAACTCAAATATTAAATAACTACACTGAAACAAATTTGAAATTAAAATACAAATCTTAAACTAGAGTCCATATTTAATACTTTTAAACCAAATTTGATTTAAATTAATCTCAAATAATAGATAGATTTAGTGTAAAGTAAAAAAAATCAATTAAACTAAACATTAAAAAAAGTTGAAAAATGAAACTATTTTCAAACATTGTTTGAAAATAGCCTAAAAAATTATTTTAAATTTTTATAGTTTAAATTTTGTGAATTTCACAAAAGCTTAGAATTTTTTAATTTCTTGACATTGTTTAAATATTCGCATTTTAAATATTTAATTTAAAATTGATTTAAACTATAAGTATATTTTTATTTCTACTTAGGATAAAGCATATTAAGATTAATTAAAATAATATAAATTTAAGCATAAAATAATCTAATTTAAAATTAAAATAATATAATTATTAGTATTAAATAATTGTAATTAGAATATAAAAAGTGTCGACCCGGAGAGTTGAACTCCGGACCTCTAGAGTATGAATCTAGCACTCTAACCAACTGAGCTAGGTCGACATAAATAAGCAAACGTTCTGCTATAACAAAAACAATCAATTTCGCTTTATAAATACTGCGTTTTTAAGTATAAAATTTACTACCAAAACTATATAAATAATTAAAACCATAGCGAGATTATGTTAAGGATAACTCAGATTAATGAAACAAGCGAAAAATTAATCAAAGAAATATCTAAAGAAATTAGACAACTAACAAAATTAAATAAAAATATTTCTAAAAATAAAATAAAAATACAAAAATCAATTAACTTAATTCATTTTAAATTAAATGAATATGAATATATACAAAACCTAAAACCACATAATGATAAACCTATAACAAAAAAAAATATAGAATCTGAAAAAAATATTCAAAGAAAATTAAAAATTAAATCTACTTCTAAAATAAAACAATCTAAATCATTTCTAAAATGGTTAATAAACAATAAAGAAATTTAATAAAAATGATACACAAAACAATAACATACTCCCTTGTAATTATTTATATAGT
>JABSQY010000144.1 GCA_013215525.1 Nanoarchaeales archaeon
CAAAAATTAAAATTTAAAGTAAGATATATTATTTCCACTTCGTTGAATACTCAACTCCATTTCAAAAAATAGAATATTTATTTTAAATTTAAAATTTTCTTAACGCTTCGCTAAAAATTTTAAACTAAAAATAAAAATAAAATAATTTATGCTCCTCGAACATATTATGCTCATCAAAGACAACTAACTTTTATAAATCAAAAATAAATATATTAAATATGGACTTATCAAAATTCGGAGTAGAAGTAAAAGAAAAAAAAACTATCTTCGCCGTAGACGATAAAAAATTAGAATTAAATATCGAAGAAACAACATCTGGATTAAAATTTGACAATTCAGAAAAATACCTTCCATGGTTCTTAAAATACCAACTTAATTCTTTTGACAATATGATAATAACTAGTGAAATTCAAAAAATTCTAGATTTCATTGAAAATTTCAAACCAGGAAAAGCGCTACTTCTATGTGGACAAGCAGGTTCAGGAAAAACCACAACAATTAACTTATTAGCAAAAAAATTCAACTTTGAAATCTTCGAACTAAACGCATCAGATGCCAGAAATAAAAAATCAATCGAAGACTCAGTTGAAGATGTAATGAAACAAAAATCTCTCTTTGGACAAGAAAAACTAATCCTAATCGATGAAGCAGACGGAGTTTCAGGAACAAAAGACAGAGGAGGTTTAGCAACTATCACAAAACTAATTAAAAAGTCTAAATATCCAATTTGCTTTACAGCAAACGACGCAGCATCCGACAAAATCAAAGCCCTAAAAAAACTATCAATCTACATAGATTTCGAAAATCACTCATACGAATTATTAGACCAAATCGCAAAAAGAATATTCAAAGCAGAAAACATAGAATTCAATCAAGAAAAACTAACAGACTTCATAGAAGAAAGAGCAACATTTGATATTCGTGGATTCATAAACGACATTCAAGCATCAGTAATGAATGGAAAATTCGATACAGAAAACAATCTAGAAATCAGAGACTACAAAAAGAAAATAGAATCCCTACTACAAAAAGTATTCTATTCATACCCAGAAGACTCATACTTCTCAGGATTCAACACAGATATTAATATTGATGAATTAATGTTATATGTAGAAGAAAACATTCCAAAAGTATACGGAACAAAAGGAATAATTCAAGCCTTCAACGAATTATCAAAAGCAAATATCTACAAAGGAAGAATTATGAAATGGCAATACTGGCGATATTTAGTATACGTAAATTTCTACTTAACTTACGGAGTAAGTAATGCAAAAGATAATCCAAAAAAAGTAATAAAATTTGATAGAAATACAAGAATTCTAAAAAAATGGATTTACAATAATAAAATGGCTGCACTTGGAGCCAGAACAAAAATCCAAAAAGGAAAAGGTGACCCAGAAAAATTCATAGAAAAATTAGCAAAAATTTATGGACGAAGTGCAAAGCGTACACGTAAAGATGATATCAAATACTTTTCAATAATTTATAATAATGACTCAGAGTTCAAAGAAACATTTGATAGAAATGAAAAATTAGGAATTGATGATAGTGTACGAAAATCTTTAGTTGATGTATTGTGAAATATCTAATTTCTAATTTTATTTTCACTTTTATTTCCATTTTTTCAAACAACTTATTTTCATAAATTTAAAACCATATTTTATTTTGAAATTCAAACATTTCCATTAATTTTTCATTTTGAAACTTTTTATACAAAGTTAAGAAAGATATTAAACCACTCTTTTTAATAGTTTAATCTACTAATTTATTTAATGAAATCTTTATTAAATTATAGTAAAAAAAGTTCTCTTAAAATATCTTTAAAAAGTACATTTTTTTCAAAGAAAAATTATACTAGTGGTAAGCGAGCAAGCCTGCCTAAAACTTCCCAAACAAATCGCGACTTTAAAACTTTATTTCTATTAATATTTTTTGCAGTATTAGGAATTTCAGCATTCGCAATTGACGACAATTTATCAAATTTTGTAAACGAAACATTCGAAAACATTTCAAAAAATCTAAGTTTAGACAACTTAACAAGTGTATTATTAAATATTTCAAACTTCATAAATGAAACTGTAAACAATTCTAATCAAGATTCAAACAATAATCAAACAATAAATTTACAACTTTTTAATCAAAGTATAAACCTAACACAATCTGACAATCTAAGTTATCCAATAAACATCACAAACATTTCAAACATATTAAACCAAACAAATGTAGATGGTACAAACATTTCAAACATATTAAACCAAACAACACAAGACAATACATCAACTAACTCTGGAAGCGGAAGTAGTGGAAATGAAAATGGAAATAATGAGAATATAAATACTCCATTAAATGTAACAACTTTAAACGTAACAATATCAAACGTTACAACTAATATAACTTCAAATATTTCAACTAATGTAAGTAATAACTTAACAATAAACCTAACTAATCAAACTATTGATAATTTAACAAATTTTGACTTTGTACAATTAAATGAATTTGATGTAACTCCACAACATTCAAACCACACTGATGGTAATGGAAATAGAACAATATTAAATACTACATC
>JABSQY010000145.1 GCA_013215525.1 Nanoarchaeales archaeon
TTTAATTATTTTCTTTATATTATTTTTTATTTTAAGTAATATTTATGTTTTCAAACAATTTAAAAATGAAAATGTTAAATTTAATTTAGATTTATATTTTTCTCTTTAATATTAAATTATCTTGTTTTATTTATTTTAATATATTTAACTATGGTTGAAAATATACTTATTTCTATAGTTTTAAATTTATTTTTCACTTTGTGAAAAATTAAATCATCTTCATCAAGATTTCTTTTGCTTCCTTTCCTTTATTTTTCCAGAAAGATTCATCTTGGATAATTCTTTTTAGAATTAATTCTGGTGTTGATTTTCCTAGTTCGTAAAATTCAGGTTGATGTGTTGTTATTAAATCTCCTTTTTCATCTAAACCTTTTGCTGAAATTCCATCAATTCTTATACTTGTGATTTTATGTAATTCTAAATAATCTTTAATTTCTAAACCTAAATGGGATACTGCAATTGCGTTGATGTCCTTTTTATTTAATTCTGTTAAAAAGTTGATTAGAATCTTTGCAGCAGCACCTGGTTCTGTTACTGCTTCGAACTCATCGATTAATAAAAATTTACTTGTTTGTGAGTCTAGTATTTCTACTAAATTTCTAATTGTTTGTTCAAACGCTCCACTTCCTTGTGTTCCTGTGAATTTCTTTAAATAAATGTTTTCATCATAAAACTTTACAGTTGAGGATTTGTCTGCGTTGATTGGGAAACCTAAACTTGTTAGAACTTGTGATTGTAGAAACATTTCTAAAAGTGTTGTTTTTCCTCCTGAATTTGCTCCAGTTAGTACACTAATTTTTTCATTGTTTAATTTTGTGTCTAGCAGTTTGTCTGTTGATAATCCGTATGTGATTGGGTTTGCATTGTTGATGTAGATGTTTCTTCCACCTTGTAAAATGTAGTTTTCTTTTTGTAGTGTTGGATAGTTTAATTGGTGTTTGTTTATGAACTTTTTAATTCCGTATACTAAATCTGTAAAGTAACTGTAATTGTATAACTTTTTAATTTCAGTTATTGAGAATTTACTTAGAATTTTATACTCTTCATATTCTAATTCTTTTTCCATTCTTTCAGTTTGATTTAGTAAATCCTTTTGAACATCTTCGTCTAACTCAATTGGGTATGCTGAATTTGAGAATATATAGTTACACTTTAACTTTGCATCTTTAAACTTTTTAATTAATGTTTGTTCTGATTCTTTAATTAAATCATAAGTTTCATCTTTAATTTTATCTTGGATTTGTTTTAAGTTTCCTGAATTTAACAATTTAATTAATTCTGCTCCTTGTAGATTAATTGATTGTCCTTCTATTTTTTCTCTTAATTTCAGATTAATTTGTTTTAGGTCTTCGCCCATATTAATTACAGATTTTGTTAATTCTTTTAATTCGTCTCCTCTTTCTTCGTTTAGAGTTTCAAGTAATTTTTGTGAATCTAGATTTACTTTAATGTCTGTTTTAAATTCTGCAGCAAATTGTTCGATTATATCTTGGCTTTGTGTTTGTTTTGTTTTATCTAAAATTTCTACAAGGTTTTCAATTTTATATCTATTATTTTTAATTATGTTTCCGATAATGATTTGTTCGAATTCATCTGGTTTGTATGTTGGAAAATCAATCATTAAATCTTCGTTTGTGATGAATACTGAGTCTTCATCAAATTTAGTATAATTGTCTTGAAATTCTTTCATTGTTAAAACTTGAATTTTAATTTTATATTTAGCGTAAAGTTTTTCTTCAATATCTTCTTCTAAAGTGTAGAAACTTTGAAATAATGTTACTTTTCCATTTAAGTTTTCAATATCATTTATATTCTCTTTTAAGTCTGGAAATTGAGTTGTGTCGCTTGAAATTTGGTTTAGAACTTCAATTGCTTTTTTTCTTTGAAAATATATTTTATCATCATTTTGTGGATAAAATAATTTTCTTAAATAATTATTTGTTTTCTCATTATAAAATCCAGATGTAATCATATCTTGAACTTTTACTAAATGTTTTTTTGCATTTGAATCATAAAGTTTAGAATCTATTTCGATATCAAATATTTTTAAAAGTTGAGTAATATTTAATTGGTCTAATTTATGAATTTCATTATTTAATAATGCTTTTTTTAGTGACTTGTCGGTTTTAAAGGTTTTTTCTAAAATTTGGTTGATAATTTGTGAATAGTTAAATGCCATACTAAAACTTCTTGTTTTTTGTTTTTAAATCCTTTGTTTCACTTTAGTAATATTTTCATATTATCTTTAGAGTACAAATCTTTAAAAACTGATTTTGAGTTTTTATAATCTATGAGTACAGTTTTTGATGATAATTCATCAAGTTTAAAATTAGAAAAATTAAATTTATACTGGAATAAGTATGGATTTTTAAGAAAAAGAATTTATTATGATATTTTATTTTTGTTTAAAAAGTTTGAAAGTGATGAAAACATTAACTTTTTAATTATTAATTCTTTTAATGAAAAAACTGGGACTGGGAAATTATTAAAACTTATTAAAATTATTGAACTTTTAAATAATAAAAAAATTATAAAAATTACTCGAGGTA
>JABSQY010000146.1 GCA_013215525.1 Nanoarchaeales archaeon
CTGTGGAAGGTGCGACAGTTCCGTTTATTGCTCGTTATCGTAAAGAGATGACTGGGAATTTAGATGAAGATGTTATTCGTTCTATTCTTGATTTGAATAGTTCTCTTGAAAAATTATTTTCTGCTAAGAAATCTGCTCTTAATTCTATTTCTGAACAAGAGAAACTAACTCCAGCGTTATCAAAGTTAATTATTAGTTGTAGTAATTTAACTGAGGTTGCAGATATTTATGAACCTTATAAACGTAAAAAGAAGACTAAGGCAGATATTGCAATTGAGAAAGGATTCGCTCAGATTGCTGATGAGATTATGTCTCAAAGTGATGTTGTGATTGATGCTGATATGCTTGTTGCATATTCTGAGGAAGAGATTTTGTCGGGTGCTTGTGATATTGTGTCCCAGGTGATTGTCGATGAAATCAATTATAAAAAATATGTGCGTCATTATTTTAGTTCTTATGGTGTTATTGAGTCTGATTTTGTAAAGCAAGATAAGATAGATTTACTTATAGAGAAGTCAAAGTCACAAGTACACAAGTTTGAGATTTATGATGGGTTTATAGGGGATGTTCATAAACTTAAGGAGTATCAAGTTCTTGCTCTTAATCGTGGTGAAGATTTAGGATTACTTAAAGTAAAGCTTGCAGGAGATGATGATTGTTTTGAAGGGTTATGTAATGAGATTATTACGTTACCTAATAACATTGAACCTCTTAAGTCGTGTGTAAAAAGTGCATATAAAAAATTGTTCACATCTATTGAGAAAGAGATTCGTAAAGACTTAACAGGTACAGCACACATAAAAGCTATAGATACGTTTCAGTCTAATTTGTATAAGTTACTTATGACAAAACCACAGTATGGTAAAAATGTTCTTGCTATAGATCCTGCATTTCGTACAGGATGTAAGATTTGCGTTCTTGATAAGTTAGGACTTCCGTCAGGGTTTGATAAAGTGTACTTGCATCGTGAGAATGATATGATCTCAAAGATTAAGTCTATTATTTCTTCAAAATCTATTGATATTGTAGTTATAGGTAATGGGACAGGTTCTAATGAAACTTTTGATTTATTATCTTCTAATTGTGAAGGTATGCCTTTTGTAATTGTTAATGAGAGTGGAGCATCAGTGTATTCAGCAAGTCCTACTGCAAAGTCAGAGTTTCCAAATTTAGATTTAACTGATAGAGGAACTATTTCAATTGGTCGTCGTTTTATTGACCCGTTATCTGAATTAGTTAAAATTCCTGTAGAATCTATTGGAGTTGGTATGTATCAACATGATGTTTCAACTAAATTACTAAAAGAAAAATTAGAAATTACTATTTCTGATGTTGTAAATGAAGTTGGGATTCAAGTTAATACAGCATCACCGTTCGTTTTAAAATTCATTTCTGGGTTAACTGCTAAATCTGCACAAAAGATTGCTGATAATAGTCCATATAAAACTCGTAAGAGTTTAAAAAAGGTGTTGAGTGCTAAAGCTTATGAGCAAGCTGTTGGGTTTTTACGTGTTGAGTCATCGAATGAGGAATTAGATAATACATCTATTCATCCAGAACAGTATGAAGTTGCAAAGTATATTTTTTCTAATAATATTACAAGTTTTAATTCTAATGAAATTAAATTAAAAGAAATTTACTCTGGAATTGATATTCACACTTTTAATTTTATTGTTGAGTCTTATCAGTTAAAAGGATGTGATTTAAGAAAATTTGATGCAGCTTTAAAGATAAAGAAAACTATTACTTTTGATGATGTGAAACTTGATGATGTGTTAGATGGTGTTGTGAGAAATATTATGCAGTTTGGAGCGTTTGTAGATATTGGTTTAAAGAATGATGGTTTAGTTCATATTTCAGAATTAGCAAATAAGTTTGTTAGTGACCCAAATGAGATTGTATCTGTTGGGCAGGCTGTTCGTGTTAAGGTGCTTTCAATGGATAAGGAGAAGGGTAAGATTAATTTATCTTTGAAACAGGTTTAAGGTTTTACTCCTCGCTTTACGGAGTTTACATATTGGCACTATAGTACTAAAATTAAGACACTAACCAATATAGCAATGCTATAATTGGGCGTCTGAATTTCAGCACTCTGACACAATATAAAAATACTATTTATTTAGAATTTTGTAAATTCTAGTAAATATTATTTTTAAATATAATCAAAAATTATAAATCTGAAAACGAAGTTTAAAATTATGTGAAAAATGGCTGTCGCGTGTATGTCTACTTTTTTGTTTATGTTTTGGGTGTTGTCCGACAAATCCAACTAATACTCTGTTATCTTTGTGAGAGTATGCAAGTCCTAATCTCATCATATCTTTTTCTGAATCAGTTACAGGATTGCCTGGATTTTCAGTTAGTGCTGTTGTAGTTGTGTTTGGTTTGATTGGATTATTTTTATTTTAATTATTTTTAATCAAAGTAATTTTATTTAATTCACACTTTTTCTTTATAATCTTTAAATTGTTTTTTTATAGTATGTTTAATTATTTAAAAAATAAGACTATGAGTCTTAAAAATGATGCTTTGTCTGGGTT
>JABSQY010000147.1 GCA_013215525.1 Nanoarchaeales archaeon
CCTACGAAGTATGAAATTTTTTGTCCGTTGTATGATCCGAAACTTGACCTTCACAATCAATGACTCTTTATGTCGCCTGTGCGAACAAAAAGTCCTTTGGATAAAATGACAAAATAATTAATCTGGTCACCTACCTTAATAACATATGAATCTTTAGGGAATTTAATAATGGGTGGCCTAATTAATTTTATGAAGTTTAATTTAAAACATCTGACACATAATAATCATGAAATATCATATTCTGTAGAATAAGTATTTTTATGAATGTTCTCTATTTTAAATTTATATGATTTACGAACAAATTCCTTGTAATTTACTAATTTTTTAAAAAAAAGTGATTTTTGAAGCGCTGATTTTTAAAGGGATGCGGAGCGCCCCCGTTTAGTAATACGGGGGTAAAGTCTTTTTAAACTCTTGACCTTTTGCTATTACTCAAATGTTGGATTTTTATCTTTTGCTTTCTAGCTTGTTAGTTTTGATGTGTTACTATCTTGTTAAATTTAATATAGATATTGATAGATCAAATTTAAATGGAAACAGCACTTGGATATGTTTATGCAAATTTAGATTGTCAATTGAGAAGAGATATAAACATCTTAACGCTGTGTAAATTTGTTTGTTCACTTATTCATAAATTACTAAAAGACAAATTCAATCCAACTTAAATAATAAATTAAATAGGTTAGTAAATTAATTTAATTTCTTAAATCTCTATCAGCATTAATAATAATATTATTCAATTAAATAGGTTAAACATGAAAGATTTAATTACAAAAGAAAGACACCGAGATTCTTCAAACGATGTAGAATTATCATTATTAGAAGAAACTCAAAGCGATAGAGGAAGATTAGTATATTCCGCTCCGTTTAGAAGACTTCAGCAAAAAGCACAAGTATTCTCTCTAGAAACTAATGCAGCTGTAAGATCAAGGTTAACTCACTCTATTGAAGTTTCGCATATTGGTAGATATATAGTTTCAGAAATACTTGAATTGATAAAGAACCCAGAAAATAAACTTGAACCATCAATTAAGAATTATTGGAATGATAATAATCTATCAATATCAAATATTGTAGAAACTGCTTGCCTGATGCATGATATTGGCAACCCACCTTTTGGTCATTTTGGTGAAGCAGCTATATCTGAATGGTTTAGTTCTCCTGCAGTTTACAAAATACTCAAACGCGTTCTCAAGACTAAAGATACTAAAACTAAATTGAGAAAACGTGTTAACTTACTTGATTTTCAGAAATTCGATGGTAATCCTCAAGGATTTAGGATTATAACAAAATTACAAGGTGATGATGAGTTTGGGCTTAATTTAACTTATACGCAGTTAGTATCATATTTAAAATATATTCATGAGCCAAACACCAGTAAAAACAAATTACATTTCAATAAAAAAGCTGGTTTTTATAGTACCGAAAAAGATCTAGTGTCTAAGGCTTGGGACTCTCTGAATATGGATAAAAACACAAGGCATCCATTAAGTTTTTTGATGGAAGCATCTGACGATATATCATACTGCATTAGTGATATTGAAGATGGTATTGAGAAAAAAATTATAACTGATATACATTTCTTTGAAATTGTAGGTAATGGTATTAAAGAATTGAATAATTCTTTAGCTAGAAAAAATAAACCACGCTCAATTTCTGATAAATTAGTGGAAAAATTAAATGGTTATAATGAAGATAATAAGGGTGATAAAAAAGCAATTAGTGATTTCGTTAGTTTCAAAACGACTATTTCAAATATGATAGTGAAATACGTAGCCAATGAATTTGTTGATAACTATAATGACTTTCTTTCTTTTAATAGAACGAAAGAAATGATACACAAAGAATCTGAAGCTTATCAAATCTTAGAAATACTAAAAAATTATACTTCCTCTAATCTATTTTCATCAATTGAAGCCGAAAAAATGGAACTTGCAGGGTCTGCAATAATTAATGGTTTATTAGAAGAATTTTCCAAATTACTTGATATGCCAGCAGAGCAATTTGATTGGTTAATTAATCAAAATGACAATAAAAAATCTAAAAAAATTAGAAAAAATAAACTAGATATTCATCGACGGTTATTTAACATTTTACCTAAAAAACATTTGAGTGCATATGTCACTTCATGTATCGCATCTAGTCATAAAGATATAGAATGGAATTCAAGAGCTCACTTGATAGTGGATTTCATTTCAGGTATGACAGATCATTTTGCATTAGAAACATACCAAATGTTGAAGGGCATCAAAATTGTTTGATAATAAGTATAGTTCAATAATTAGTAACATTAAATTAAATAGGCATCCTATTGCATGGATACGTAAACTCAATATCGAAAAGAATAACTTAACTTTCAGTAAATATGAATACGCTCCTCACACGATAAATGATCCTCGAATAATCTTTCATGTCCCCTTGGACCAAATGCATAATAATCGGTTAATAGGTACACTTTACAATCTAAAAAAAAATCAGGATTTAGCCTTACCCTCTAGTATTGTTGTAAATAAATAGAT
>JABSQY010000148.1 GCA_013215525.1 Nanoarchaeales archaeon
TATATAGTAATAAATAATTTTAATTTATATGATTAACATTTGTAAAAATATATATTTTAAATTATATGAAGAAAGATACATTCATTTTTTAATTACTGGAGGAAGTGGAGTATTTATTTATTTGACAATAACATTCTTATTAACTGAATTTTTTTTCGGGTGAGAAAATTATTACTACGCATATTTAATAGGTGTTGGAGTAAATCTTATTTACAATTTTATATTACATACAATTTCTACATTTAAAACTAAAACCAAACACAAAAAAAGATTATTAATATTTATAACATACAGTTTAATTATGGCATACATTCAAACACAAATCGTTAAAAATATAGTTGAATATGTCGGAGTTAACTATTATTTATTAGTAGCAGGAAGTGTAGTGTTAACACTGTCCGCAATTACATTTTTTTTATTTAAATTTTATATATTTAAAGAATAAGAAAAACTAATTTTTCAAAATTAATTTTTCCCACCATGCTCGGTTTTCTTCATACCACTTCAAAGTATCAATAAATCCTTTTTCAAAACTGATTTCTTGTTTCCAACCAAGATTTTGTAATTTTGTTAAAACAACACTATATCTTAAATCATTAAATGGTCTATCTTGAACATGTTCGATATAACTTTCATCTTTACCAAAATAATCTAAACATTTCTTCGCAATTTCAATATTTCTAAATTCATCCTCTGTTCCAATGTTATAAGTTTCACCAATCACACCTTTATGTAAAATAATATCTACAGCTCGCGAAGTATCATCTACATGTAAGTATGTCCTAAAAGGATTCGGATTATGTAAAGGTATTTTTCTATCCATCATTAAATCAGTAGCAAATCTTGGAATAATCTTTTCAGGATACTGATAAGGACCATAATTATTGTTTCCTCTAGTCATAATAATTGGTAATTTAAAAGTTTTAGAATAAGCTTGTACAATCATCTCAGCAGCAGCCTTTGAAGCCGAATAAGGATTACTAGGATCTAATTTATCAGTTTCACTAAATTTACCATTTATAATATCTCCATAAACTTCATCTGTACTAAAGTGAATAAATTTTTTAACTTTACAAACACGTGCAGCTTCAAGTAAAACATGAGTACCATATGTATTTGATTTTGTAAAAGCTAAAGAATTACCAATAGACAAATCAACATGACTCTCAGCAGCAAAATGAATCACAACATCAACATCACGTAATATCTCAGTTAAAAAATCCAAATTACAAACATCTCCTTTCACAAAAGAATAATTTGGCATAGAATCAATATCAAGTAGATTATCTAAATTACCCGCATAAGTTAATTTATCATAATTAACAAATTCATAATTTGGATATTTATTGACCATATATCTAAGAAAATTACTCCCTATAAAACCTGCACCTCCTGTCACTAAAATTTTCATTTTAAATCACACTTATATTTTAAAATATTTTTAACCATTAAAATATACTTCTCAATAAGTTAATATAAATAAATGTATTTTTAAAAAATACAAAAAGACTATTTCTCACAAACTAAAAAATTATTCATCCCTAATTGAAAATGACTATGTTTAATATTTTTAAACTTTAATGATTTCTAATTTATTATAATAATGTTTATGATCTTCAATTTCTTCACGATTTATTATTTTCAACTTGTATGCCATAAACTCTAATAGCCATTGTGAGCTTTTGTCTGGGACAGTTAAAATAAATTTTCCATTTAAAGCTAATTTATTATAAATTAATTTTAAAAAATCAACTCTATTATGAATATGTTCAAGTACAGCCATCAAAGTTACAACATCATAAACTGTATTATCAATATTAAAATCACCTTTTTTCAAAGTAATATTACCATTAATTAATTCATTTTTTAATTTCAAATCAAATCCAACTCCAGAGTTAATCCTATCTTTAATACTAAATAAAAAACGTCCATTTTGTCCACACCCAATATCCAAACAATTTAATTTTTTATCCAAATAAGGAAAAACTTTTTTACATCTCCATTTTGAAATAAAGTCATCTAATTTATTCCACTCACTCATCTTTTCTTAACCCTTGCAACAATAATTGCAAATATACATTTAATAAAATCTTTATAATTTATTTTCTTACCTTCTGATTTATCTCGTGGATAATATTTAGATGGAACTTCATGAATTTTAATCCCATTACTCAACAAAATAACAGAAATTTGAAAATCCCATGTAAAAGAATTTCCTTCGGGCATATATTTTAGTAAAGTTTCTTTTCTAAAAGTTTTATAACAACAAGCAGAATCAGTAATCCAACTAAAACATAAAACATTTACAAACATAGTTAATAAAGAACCACCAATAAAATAAAGTATTCCAGAATATTTTTTATTTGACTTCTCAATTCTTCTTGAACCATAAACAACTTCCGCATCACCACTCAGAATTGGATCAATACAATTTTGGTAATCACTAGGATCATATTCTAAATCTGCATCTTGT
>JABSQY010000015.1 GCA_013215525.1 Nanoarchaeales archaeon
AAGTTTTTAAAACAAAGGTATTTTCAAACATAATTATAATTAATAAATAGACTATATATATGTTTGTACAATATAATCTAAAATATATATATAAATTATCAATAATCAATTCCTTTACGAAATCCTTTATTTTTCTTTAAATAATCTTTTGAAGATTTAATAGTTAAAATTAATGAACTAATCTTTTTAATAGAGGATGGCGATTTATTCCCAGTAATTATTAATTCATGATGTACATTTTCAAGAACTTTTAATACCTCAGATTCACTTAATAAACCATTTTCAATCGCACTATTTAATTCATCCGCAATTACTGGAGTGTCTTTTAGTAAAGATGTTTTTAGTAACATTAATCCTTCTTTTGCTTCTTTAATATCTTCTTCATCATTTTCCTGCCTATATGTTGCACCGTTAAATTTATTTTTTCCAGTTGCTACATAATCAAAACTACCATACATATCATTTTCTCTTGCCCATCTTTTTAAAGCTTTAAAGAAAAATTGTTCTCCATATAAATTATCTTCTTTGTCAAAATAAATTAATTTTACTGCTTTTTTGTTGACGTAACTTCTTAATAAATATCCATAACTAAAAAAGGATTTTCCACGACCTTGTCCAGTGATGTTTAAAATTGATTTTACATTTGATAATCCTTTATTGTTTTCTTTAAAAGATAACTCACAATTTAAATCAAAATATGATTTGATTTCAGCGTAATCTTCTTTTTTATCCATTAATACAACAATTTCAGTATTTGAAGATTTTGAATTAAGAGTATTTATCATTTTAAATTTTGATATTTTTTCAAAATTAGCGTTATCAAAAATAATTAAATCATATTTGTGTTTTGGTAATTGATTCCAAAACATTTCTTGAGTTAGATTTGCAAATTCTACATCTGGAATTAAAGTTCTACTTATTATTTCATTTTTTTTAAATGTGAATAAATCCATATTTAATCTTGGAAAATTTTTTGTGAAAGAATAAGATAAAGATAGATTTTCAATAAAATTTGAGAATTTTGATGATGTATCTGCACAATCAACATATGCAATCT
Source organism: Nanoarchaeales archaeon (assembly GCA_013215525.1). Taxonomy (GTDB): domain Archaea; phylum Nanobdellota; class Nanobdellia; order Woesearchaeales; family UBA583; genus UBA583. Next base: position 1,058 of record JABSQY010000015.1, read on the forward strand.
TTAAGCCGTGACCGATTGCTCTAATTATATATCCAAGGGCAATATTTGAATAGTCTTCAATTTTGGTGTCAAGATAGATGTGGTTTAGTCCTAAGGTTCTTGTGTTTGTCATATCAAAAGTATAAAGTTTTTACTATTTAAAGATGTGTTGTCTAATTATTTTAAAATTATAGTTTCCATTATTGTTTTTATGAGTCTAATAATTAATTAATGAAAAGTAGTTTAATATTTGTAGTTGAGTTTGTGTACTCAATAATTTAGATAAATCTATTTATCATTTTATTTACTCTATATAATATAATGGACAAAGTTAAAGAAACACAGCAAATGAAAGAAGATGCGAAAAAATTATTTAAAGATAAAGATGATAGAAAAGAGTTTTGTGATTTTTGTGATAAAAAGATAAAAGAATGTGAACATAATGGAAATCATCCTAAAAAAAAGTAATAATTATTCTAATTTTTACGAAGGAACTTTTAAAATTTGAAAGAAATTTTTAAATCTTTTAAGGAAAAACTTTCAGTTTTTTCTTAACTTTTGAAATCAAAGATTTCTAAATCTTCGTTAAAAATGAAATTAATTTTTACGAAGAAACATTAAAAAAGCAGTAAAGTCTTGATCTGAACGGAATTCTGGTCTTGAAACTCTTTCCCAAATTCTCCAGTGTCTTGTTTGTACTTCAGTTACTTCTTCAATGTATAAATGTTGTTTTTCTGCAATTAATTTAGCTACTTCTAATAATTGAGACACATTAGGCAAATAACAAATAACATATCTTCCTGATTTTAAAGCGTCTAGGTTTTTTTCTAAAACCATATTTGGCTCAGGCATATCTAAGAAAAGTAGGTCTAAACTATCTTTATCGATTGTTTCAATGTGTTCTGCTAAGTCTCCTAAAGTTAATTCAACATTGTCTAATTCGAATTTTTTTAAATTTGTTTCAATTATTTTACAATGATCTTCTCGAATCTCGTAAGTATGTACTGATTTACAAATTCTTCCAAAAAAAGTAGTTGCTCCACCAGAACCACCACCTGCTTCTACAATATGAGATGTTTTATCAATTCCACTCCTTGCAATAATATAACCTAAATCCTTTTCAGTAATAATTTGAGGTCCCCTTTTAATCTTTTGAAACTCATCATGTTTATTTGCTTCAAAGATTAAAAATTCTCTTTGTTTACTATTTATTAATATATTTTCCCCAGAATGTAATTGTTCTTCTGTTAAAAATCCCTCTTTACAATGATACTCTCCAATCCCATTATAATAATAATAATTTCCCGTTTTTCTACTAATTAATACTTTCATTTTTATATCCTAATTATAATTGTGTATAGTAGTTTATAATATTTTATAATATTTCAAGACAAATATATTAATTAATACTTATTTATATTATCAAAAAATAAAGAATAAATTAAATAATGATATAAAATAGTATATTTAATTGTCGCATATATTTTTAATTAAATGTATAAATTGTTCCCTTTAACCTATATATGCACGAAATTATTATCATTTGAATCTAATTAATTGGAGTTTTTACTTTTGAGTGAGTAATTTTTAGTTAAGTTTATAAACAAAGAAAAACTGAAATATGTACAAGACTTGAAACCTTTTAAAATGGGTTTTAGTCCTCTATATAAAAAATGAAAGTAAACAAAGTATTAACTTGGATTATGATGTCATTTGCTTTATTAATAGCTTCAGTTTCTGCAGCTGTTATTATCGATGACTTCGAAGTACAAAAAGATAACGGAGATTACGTATTATTAGTTTCTTTACATAACAATGATGCTAACGCAACAGTTTATGAAGAAGTTTCTTTTTCCATTGATGGTGAAGGAAGTGTATATAATACAGGAATTATTAGATTAGATACAACAGACGTTGTAGTTTTATCATATAACTTAAGAGATGCAATTAGTTCATACAACGGATTAATGAGAGGAGAATCATACAGAGTAACTGTTTCATTAGAAACTGGTGCTGCTGCGACAGAAACTTTCTTATTCGGAACTGAATCATACTCAGAAGACTTAGAATTAATTTTAGAAGAAATTTCAGTAAATAATATTGAAGCAAAGGATATCGACACATTACAAGTAATGAACGGTGAGACTTTAAATTTCGATTTAAGATTTGTAGCTACAGCTAATGTTGAAGATGCAAGAATTTTAATTATGATTGATGGATATGAACATACAAATTTATTAACTTCAACTGACATCTTTGATGCAACTGAAGGAAAGACTTATGTTAAATCATTATCTATCACATTACCATCAGATATGACAAATCAAAGAGATTATGTTGTAAGAATTATTGGAGCTAACGGAGTTTCAGGAATTTCATACAAAGAATTAGATTTATTTGTTGATACTGATAGAAATAGAGTAGATGTTTTAGATTTAGTTATGACTCCATCAAATGGAATCCACGCTGGAATTAATTTCATCGCAAATGTTCGTATTAAGAATATGGGACAAATGAATCAAGAATCAGTTAAAGTAACTATTGCAGTTCCTGCATTAGGTATGTCTGAATCTTCTTATGTTTCAAACTTAAACGAAAGAGCAATTATGACTTCAGATGATATGTTATTATTTGTTCCTGAAACAGCAGCTGCTGGTTCATACGAAGTAATTGTTACAACTTCATACAATGAAGGATATACAACTTCAAGTGAGACTTTTTCATTAAATGTTTTAGCTCCTAGAGAAGTTGTTGAAGATAACTTATTAGTATCTTTTAAAAACAATGTAGATTTATCTGCTGATTCAACTATTGAAGTAGTTGTTGCAAACCCTAATTCAAAGAGTATGCCAATTTCTTTAGTTCCAGTTGAAAATGCTTGGTCAACTATTGAAGTTTCACCTACTTTATTTATGGTTCAAGGAGGAGCATCAACTACTTTTGTAGTTACTGTATCACCTAAATCAGGAGCTTCAGGAGAGAAAGATGTTACTTTAGTTGTAAAGGAAGGATCTAACACAGTTAACGAATTCGTTATTAACGGATTTGTTACTGAATCTGACTCAGATATTGATTGGATGAATGTTGGTTTAGTAGTTTTATTAATTATTGCAATTGTTGTTTTATTATCTTTAGTGGTTTCAATCGCTAAGAGAAGAAACGATAAAGAAGATGATGAATTATCATCAAACGAAGAATACTATTAATTTATTAATAATATTTTTTTTTAATACATATTAAATTATTCTAATTATTATATCATACTCATAGGAATTTTATTATTTGATGTTAAGTCTAAATTTTTTATGTTTCAAGATTTGTTATTAGGTTTTGGAGCTTTGATGAGATGTTAAATTTCACAAATATAGTTAACTCAACAAATCAAAGATTTCTAAGCCGATGTGAAATTGAAATGTTCACATAGTATTAATATTTATTCTTAATGAAATTATTAAATTTTAAAAGATTAAATTTAATTAATTAAATAGATTTATATAATATTAGAGTTATATTATAATTATGAGAAAACTTGAATTAAAAATATTAATTATTATCCTTGCAATTTTTTTAATTATTTTTAGTTTTATTCCAGAAGGTAAAGAGGATGTAATTTTTACTAACTCTACAAATGAATTAAATAATTCTAATTCTATTAAAATTGATTCCTCACAAACAAGTATTATTGTACGTCAAATTGTAGAAGGAAATAATTCAGTTGAGATTGAAAATTTATCTGATAAAGATAAATTTGTTTTTGATTCTGAGTTAGAAAAATCTAATGAAGAATTTGAAAAATTACAAAAAATTGAAAAACTAAATTCTAGTAATGTTAGTGTAAAAATTGAATAAATATACATATTTTGTAAAAAAATAGGTTTAAGTAGATTTGTGTATTTTAAGATATATGGATTTAATAGAAGAAATTTATAAAATCAGTGAAAAGATAGAGAATAAATTTTCAAAATTGCCAACTAAAATAAATTATGGACTAGAATTACCTGAAATAGTAATACTACGAAATAGGCCTAATGCTGAAAATGATTTAAGAGAATTTGCAGATGTGTGTAAAGTTAAAAACTCTAAAGAGGGAGTACAATATCTTTCTTTAAGAGTTGGAGATTTAGTCCTATATGATTTTGAAACAGTTAGTAAAAACTATCAAACTATACCAATTACAGTAGAACGCTTTAATACTCTTCTAGAAAGAAAAGTAAAGTTTGGAGATTTAAATTTATTACCATTAAAATAAATTTAGTTATATTTATTTTAAATATTAATAAGTTTTAAAGTTTAATAATAATTATTCAAAACTTATTCCATAATTTTCTCCTCCAATATTTAATTCTCCTTTTACCAATTTATTTGAGATTTCATAGAAATCAATAAAATTTTCTTCTTTTAATTCATTCATTGTTGCAGGAATTATTATTTTTATTGAATTTCCATTGTGAATTTGCGGAGTCCAGTTCTTTAATTCAAATATTCCAATTAATTCTGAATCTGAATTTGTAAGTACAACTGATACTTCATATATTATATCTTCAATTTCTAAAAATTCTAATGTGTCCATAACTCCAATTTCTGTTGGCCATAATCCTTGGGATGAAAAGTCATATTCCTTATTTTTAATTGATATAAACATCATACCATCATCTTCTGTTTCAATTCTTTTTCCACCACCAGAACTTGGATAACTTACAAAAATTGAATTTTCATTTAATTGAAAACTCTTTTTTGAAATTAATTCAATTCTTTGATGTCCTTGTGTATTTTTTGGAGCAGATGGATTTGTGTCCAGTCTTGTTTTTGTTGAAAAATATCCTTCTTTTTTAGCAGTTAGAGTTCCACCAACACAATAAGGAAGATTTGTTTTTAATGAACTTTCAGCTGTTGTATATACGCCATGTGTACCTGCTCTTGAAGTTGAACCTACATTACAACTTAATGCTACACATTCATATGTTACATTTGCATTATCAAGTGTCTCATCTGTGTTTTTATCAACTACATAAATTAGTTCTTCTCGCATTCTATTTTCTGGCGCACAGAACTTTGTATCTGTTGCAGTTAATTTTGTGTTCTGCGTAGTTTGAGGTAGTGTGAATGGAGTTTCAGATGATGGCGCATTATTATTAATTTCTACACGTAATGGGAATTGAAATATATTTTTATTTCCATCTTCACTATAATCTGTAATTTTAACCAATAAATCATAATCTAAAGTGTATAAATGATGAAATAATTGTACACATGGAATTGGAATTGATAAACCAAACTTTCCACCACCAACATCAATTTTCATATCAGTTGATTGTACAAGTTCCCCATCACTTGGAGTTACTTCAAAATTTCTAAATCTATCTTTTTGAAAATAATTTCCTTTTTGTGTAGATTGTGTTGTAGGCATTGAAATTTCAACTTTATAATTTTTAAAACTTGAAGATGTATCTTCTAAAGTAAATGTGTAGAAATTTTTATAATAATTAACTGAATCTTCTTGAAAAGTTTCATCATTTAAAATCACATCATATAAGTTATCAATAGGCATTGTACCCTCAAAGTGTAGTAATTTAAAATTATTATTATTTAAATTTACAAGATTACTTTTTAATTGAGTTTTTGTCCATACTCTTTTTGCGCAACTAAATGAAAAACCTTCTGTTGGCATTGAGTTTTTTGTTGAGTAATCACCAGCTGAGTAGATTTGATCTAATACTAAATTTGATAATATATCATTTCTAGTTTCTGTTGAATAAATCTCAACTGCTAGTTTATATAAATCTCCTAAATTATTATTTTCTAATTTTAAAAAATAATTTTCAGTTGATAATACTGATTCAGAATTAATTTGAGAAAATGTGATTGGAAAATTTGATTCTATAACTACATTATTTTGATTAATTTTTGATTCAATCTGTAGTTCTTGAAAATCTTGAAATTCAAAGATATCAGATAATTTATCTAAATTTGAAATAATACAAACTTGCGCTGAATCTTGTATGTGTTCATTTAGTTGAGTTTGCATTGAAGATATTGTTGGAACTTGATTTAATCCTAATTCCCAACTTGGAATTTTAAATCCTAAATCAATATGATTTCTTGGAATTGATAGTTGCGCTTGTGATAATTGAATTGTACCTCCTTGTATTCCTAAAATAAATAAACCTTGCTCAGCATGTTTTTGGATACAAAAATCTACAATATCAGTTACTTGATTAATTAATTTTGTCTCTTTTGATTCAAATAATTCAAAGTTTGAGTTTGATATTAAAAAAGTTACAACAACAATTAAAATTATACCAATTACAATAAAAATAGATACTTGTCCATTTTTATGTTTTATATTATTTAATGACGTATTTTTTACATTTGTTTGAGCATTATTTTTTAAAGTATTTTTATATTTCATTTTTAATTACACCTGTTTGATATTGATTCAATATCTATGATTTTTATTTTTGATTTACAAGAAACTATATTTTCTTTTATTGTAATTATTGGAGAAAATTTAATTACTTTTTCAGATTGAATATTAAAATTAAATACTTTAATTTCTTTTGATACAAGTTCTTGTTTATTTGCATCATTTACTAAAAATTCTAGCGGTGTTTGCGCAAAATTTGTAACCTTTAAAGATATTTGATTATCTAATAAACATGGAGCGTTAATTTCAAAATCTATCCCCTCACAGATAGGATTTTCTTCAGAGTATATAGACCCTAAAATTCCTAATAACAAAAGTGCAAGTAAAATCGAAGTTAAACTAATTGCAATAATATATGTTGCAACTGCTTTTTTTGATAAATTCATAATAACTATGTAGTTTTTTAAATTATAAAGATTTGTTATTTTGGAAGGGTTAAGAATTTAATTAATTTAATAATAATAAAAAATAAAAAAAATACTTTTGTATTAATAAAAAGTATAAGTTAATGTTTTTACTGAGGATTTTAATTCTCCATCTGTTAAATATACATCAAATTTATATGTATCTTTTCTATTTGGAATAAAGTAAGTTGTTCCAAAATGTCCACCAGGAAATCTTCTTGTTGTAATTACGCGAGAAATAGTATCATAATCCCCATCACTACCATATCCAGTTGAAATTGTAACTCTTCCAGTACCAGATGCTTGTAAAGCTGTAAGATTTATAGGATTAAAAGTTCTATCATCAGGATTATTAAATACTGGAGGGAATTGATTAAAGTATTCAAATTCAGTTGTTACAATGGAACCTGGATCATACTCGTGCGAAAGCCTAAATTTATAATACGATCTTGAATATATATTAACATTTTTTGAAACAATAGTTATCCCCGTACCCATACTAAGTATTGAACTTAAATATACTTGTGTTTTTGGAATTGACCTACTGTTTAATAAACGATATTGTAATTGATTTGATTCTACAAATAAATCTGCAACTGGGTTTGGAATTACTGCGGCATGTAACATTCCTCTTTCTGTAACTTCTAAATCTTCACTTGGAAAAGTTCCTTTTATATCTAAAGAATAATAAACATCCGGATATACTCTATGTACATCTTCCTCTAAATCTTCTCTAACAAAATCTTGTATATTCATACTCATTTTAGTTAATGGATTTGTAACTTCAATTTTTCCATCATATATTCCAAGTTGTTTTGTAAATACTAAATTAGTATCTCCAACAGAGTATCCATCTAAAAATAAAACTGCATATCTTGATAAGTCTGGTTCTACATAACTTGTTTCAATTCCAACATCAAATGTGAATTGATATATACTTATAGATTCTCTATCTGTAACTTCTATCTCAAAATTATATACTCCATCTTCTGATGCTATAAATTCTAAAATTCCCTCATTTGAGAGGTTGAATTCATATTGAGAATTTGATATATCTTGCTTTATAAAATAACTTTCATAGTTGTCAAGTAATTGTTTATCTTTTAGAAAATCTCGTAAATTTAACTTTGAAAATTTATTTACGTTTGTTCCAAAGTATCCTGTCTCAATATCGTATATACTTAAATTTCCATAACTTTCAGTTCCTAAATTTGTTAGTGTAAGTGTTGGTGCTGAGTTTTCATATCCTAAATTTAATACAAATGGATTTGAGAATAATTTATATCTATTATCAATTATTGAAATTGTTTTTAATTTGTATCCAATTTCATTATTAGATACTGAAATTTGAAAGTCTAATTCAGTATCATTTAAATCCATAAAAAAGGGATTTAATTTAAGTACTGATTCTAATGAGTCTGATGTTTCATAGTTTAATGTTCTATTAGATATTTTTTGAGATAATAAATAGTTACCTAATTCAAGTAATTTTTTAAATCTTGTTTTTACTGAAACTTTTGTTTCTTTAAAGTATACTTTTTTATTATCTTTTTCTAGAATGATTGGATATTTTAATTTTGTTGAGACTTTATCATCTTCAAAAATTATATCTAATTCTACTGAATTATTTAAATTAATTATAACTATATCTCTAAATATTGTTTCAGAGAATGTTGGAATGTCATCAAATAAAGATATAATGTCATCTCCTGGATTTGCAAATAATACTTCACCATAGTAAATTGTACCATCTAATACTACAGATACTGTATCTCCAATGTTTGCATCAAATGGAGTTGATGTAAGTATTTTATCTGCAGCATCAAATTCTACTAAATTTCCAAAAAAAATATTTTGAGTTATTTCGTATTCTTGTTTTAAGTCTTCAAAGTTTAGACAATAAGATAAGTCTGATAGTATAAATCTTTTAAAATCTTCAGTTATTGAGTGCGAGTAAATTGTTTTATTTGCTCCACTTACTAAAATTTTTAAGTCTGAATTAAATCTTGGCATAAATACATCATATTGAGAATGAATTAAGTTTTGAGATAAGTAATTTTGATTTAGATTAAAGTTATTTAATAAGTTTAAATCATAGTTATCTATTCCGTTTGAAGATACATATCTTTCATTATTTTGATAAATTAGTCCACCACGTAATCCAGCAATTACAAGTCCAGTTTTTAGTTGAGTTTCTAAACATGTATCAATTGAAATTTTTAGTGGAAGTAGTTCTCCTTGTAAGTTATCTATGTCTGAGTTTGAACCTTCGATTAAAGATAATTTTTTTGAGTTTGATGAAAATATTAAAAAAACTACAAGAACTAATAAGATTACTGCAAGAACTATAAAGATTCCAATTTGTCCTAGTTTTTGATTTTTTAATTTATTAAAGTTCATCATTTCTTTATTTTTTTAAACATTGGTTTTATAATTATTCCAATTATTATTAGTATTAATAAGTATAATACATATGAAAGGTAGGAGTATACGGTAGAACTTGAATTAATTTTTACGTTTAAGTTTTCTAAATCTTTAGGTTTTGTTTGTTTTTTAATTGTGTACTGGATTGTTTTTGGAGATTCATCAATGTTCCACGCGATAATTGGGTCAGAGTCTAAAATTTCAAATTCTAGTTCTGATTCGATTAAGTCATTTTGATTCTGTATTGTTAATTCTTTTATTATTTCTTTTGGAATGTAGTGTTCTACTTGGTATGTGTCCTGTGTTGATTCTACATTTATTGTGATAATTGTTTTATCTTCTAAGATTTCATAGTTAATACTTGATTTTGAACTTGCGCTTAAAGTGTATTTAGTTATTGTTTTTACAATTTCATTATTATTTCTAGTAATTGTTGCAACGAATGTGTACTCTCCTGTTTCTAATGCTGATTGGTCACAGATTATTTTTTTATAAAAAGTATCATCATCAAAGTTTAATTGTTTACTACATCTATTGTCAATTAGTTTTGCATCATTATATATTTCTAGTTTAAATACATCATCTTTTTCTAAGTTTTCAAAGTTTTGAATTCCGTAAGATATTTTATCATTTTCAGAATCAATGTCTGCGTTATGAGATATAAATGTTATTTGCGCATACGCAATATTTGTAAAAGTTATTAATAGTAATAGAGATAATACTAATTGTTTAATTTTCATAATAAAATTGTATTTATATTATTTTTAAAGATTAGTATTTAATTTTTGTAATAAACCCATATTTCATTAGTTGTGAAATGACTACCAACTTTTATAAAGTGTATTATTTTGTATAAAGTTAGGTACGATGATTAAGGATAAATTTAGAGAAAACGTTGCTGCAATCATCATTAATAAGGATAAAAAAGTTCTGATGTGTGAACACGCATGGATTGATGATGCTTGGCAGTTTCCACAAGGTGGAGTAGATAAGGGAGAAAAAGAGGATGATGCGATTATCCGAGAATTATTTGAAGAGATTGGAACTAAGAGTTTTAAAATCATTGATAAGATGGATAAACATTTAAAATATATTTTTCCATTTTATTTAAAGGAAAAGTATCAATTTAATGGTCAAAAACAAAAGTATTTTCTGTTATATTTTACAGGAGATGATTCCGAGATTAGATTTGATAATCAAGAGAAACCAGAGTTTAAGGCATTCCGTTGGGTTGATTATGACCAACCACCTAAGAAAGTTATTTACTTTAAAAAATTAGCTTATTTAGGTGCTTTAAACTATTTTAAGAAGACTGTTGATGAAGTTGATTTATCAAAACTTTAAAAATTTAATTCTAAATTTTTAAATCTTCATTAAATCAAAGATTTTATGAAACTAAAATAATACTTTTTTTTCCAAATGTTATATATAGCTAAATTAGAAGTTGAATTTGAATCTGATTGGTCTAAAGATTTATCAAATCAGTTTGATTTAGAATTTAATTATATTTATTTTCAATCAATTGACAATAATTCTGCTTTAGATATTGTAAAAATTTCTAATAAAAAGTATTCTTCTTCTAAGTTATTAGATTTTTTTTCTAAGTATTCAAATATTTCTGAAGTAGTTTTACTAGATGAGACAGATAATTTCTATTTTTTTAAAGTTATAACTATTGGAGATATGAGTATTGATAAGTTTTCTAAGTATAATTGTTTTCAATTAGATAATGTATCTATTAAATGTGGGCGTGAGTATTGGAGTTTAGTGTCAGACGATAAATTAAATTTTAAGAAACTTTTAAAAGTTTTAAATACAAATGAGAGAAAAGTTGAAATTTTATCAATTAAGAATTATTCTTTTGATAAACAAAATCTAACTGATAAACAGTTTGAAGTGTTGTTGTTATTGTTTAATAAAGGATATTTTAAAATCCCAAGAGAGATTAGTTTAGATGGTGCAGCTGAATTACTTAAAAGTTCTAAAGCAAATGTTGCGATGCATTTGAATAAGGGAATTAATAAGATTGTTTCTGAATTTTTAAATTAAATTTTCTATTGAATTTATTTTAATAATTTTGAGTTTTCAAGATAATATTTAACTTGTTTGTAGATTTTTTCGTGTCCAACATCATTTGGATGAATTCCATCAGGTAAATCTTTATCAACTAATAAATCCCAAAGATTAATTACTTCAATTTCATTATTTTTACAAATTATTTCTAATTTGTTTTGATAATTTTCTAATTCTTTGTTTTCCCAATAAAGGTTACCTTCTGAAAAATCTACCCATGGCATTGCTTTTGATTCATTTACTTTTGTAAAATTTGTAAATACAATAGATGTCGAATGTTTTTTTGAGATGTCAATTATTTTTTGAATATTTTTTTTAAATACATTAATTGGAACTTCAAAATTTTGTTTATTTTCTAAATATGATGCATCATTTGTACCAATTGAATACATTAAAATTAATTCTTCTTTATCAATAGATTCAAATGTTTTTATTGAAGATTCAATTCTGTTTACAACTCCAGTTGTTGTATCGCCTGAGATACATAAATTATATACTGAAATAAATTTTGTTTTAAAAGTTTTTAAATAATTAATTTTTAATCTTTCAACCCAACCTGCTTTCTCCACATCAAAGGCTCCCCAACCAATACTATCACCAAAAACTAATATTTTTACCATAATTTATTTTAATTTCTTCCAATTAAATATACAAATAGTCCAACTATGAGCAGAAATATGGCGGCTTGTGATGTGTCCGAACTCCAGTCAATATCAAAACTTGTATCTGAAAAGAAACTTGTAAATTTATTTCCAACCTCAACTACGTGTTCTGGTGCTGATGTGTCCACGTTGTATGGGTCGTAATCTTCACTGTTGATGTTTGTTGTATCAAAAGCGTTATTTACTCCAAAGAATCCTTTTACTAAAACAATACTAAATAATACTAAAAATGCAATTACTATTACTTTTTTATTACTATTTACTGAGCTTGTTATATCAGACATTTTTACTCCTAGGAATAATAATAGTACAACTAGTAAGAATAGTATGAAAAATAGTATTACAAACCAATTGATTGCGTATGATATTATATATGTTACAATTCCTGTGAATGATACGATGATTGCTGCTAATAATGCTACAAGTGAACTTACTTTTTCTGATGGGAAAATACTTGTCCCTTTTAACATTGAGTAGATTATTGCATAAATGATTAAACCTACAAATAAAATTTTAAGATTATCTAAGAATCCTAATGTGAATATTTCTTCCATTATAGTATCTAGGAGTTATTAAAGTTTATAAATATTAGTTTTCTTTCTATAATTATGAGATATCTTAGTGGAAAAGAAAAAAGAACATTATCAGCAAGTTTGCCAACTGGATATGTTGTTGATAAGAAAGATGAAGTGATTGAGAAGGATGGAATTTTGTGGAAAAATAAGGAACCATTTTTAGTTATTAAAGATAAGAGTTATTTTCCACATTTAAAGTCAACACAAGAAGAACATTTTAAGAATGTTTATGTTGATAGAGGAGCAATTCCATTTGTGCTGAAAGGTGCTGATTTGATGCGTGCTGGAATCCAAATGATTGATGATGATTTTGAGAAAGGTGATACTATTTTAATTAAGGAAGAAGATCATAAGAAAACTATTGCTGTGGGTGTTGCTTTGTTCTCTAGTGAAGATATGAAAAAGCAAGTGGGTGGAAAGAGTGTAAAGCCTGTTCATCTGGTTGGTGATGAGTTTTATAAGTCTGAACTTTAGTTTAGAATTATAAGTTATAATCTGAGTTGTCGATAATTTGTCGACAAGTTAAATTTCTAATTTTATGTTAATATTTTTTCCATTAGTACTAAGTTTAAGTTTGGAGTAGAATCAATTATTTCAAAATCAAATTTTAAATATAAATTTATTGCAGGATTATCTTTAAATACACTTAATCTAAATTTTTTGAAATTTAATTTTTTTGATTTTAATTCTATAAAGTTTAAAATTTGTGTTCCATATCCTTTATTTTGAAATTCTTTTTTAATTTGAATTGAATGAATATATAATGCAGTGTTGTCTGTGTTGTCTGGAGAAATTCTGAAATTTCCAAATATTTCAGAATCATCTCCAAATAAATAAATCCAACCATTTTTTAAGTTTTCATCAAACCCTAATTTATTTAATTTATCACTCCAACCACCTGAAATATATTTATCCATATAAAATTTCATATTTTCCTTTTCTAAAGGATGTATGAATTTTTCATAATCTCCTTTTTTGTATTTTCTGATTTTTAGGTTCATAATTAATTAATAAATATATAGTTAAGATATTTAGTTTACTTATCGTAAACTTCATCCATCATTTTTGAGTACTTACCTTCAAACTCTCCTTTACCTAAAGTTCCATTTTTTTCTAATATGTCTATAAGTAAATCAACTTTATCTTGTAAATCTTCAATAATTTGTAATTGATCAACATCAATACTTGCTAATTCTTGTTCTTGTCCCATAGTTTAAATTTATATTTTAATTTTTATAAAGTTTCGTAATATTTTATTTTTATTTATCCGAAAGCTTCATAACGTTTCAATCCGAATTTCCACATAATGATTAGTAGTACTAATAAAATTGTAAAAACTAAAAATCCATAAAACATATAATCTAAAACTATAAAATTTCCTTTTAATAATTCTATACATAAATATCCATAAAAAGAAGTTGGTAATAAATAGAATAACATTTCTAAAATGTTATTTCCACTAAAAGATGCAGGAGTAAATTTTTCACTTAATGGAACTAAATCGTCTGTTATAAATCTCCCTAAAAAAAATTCTTTCATAAAAAATGCAAAAGACATACACACATTTAAGATTAATGCGAAATAAAAAATTCCAAAGATATGTAATAAAATTGTTAATAAAATATTTTGATATGAACCTACAATTATGATATATATAAATGAAATTATTACTGGAAATGTGGAAAATACAGTTACACTATTAATTCCATTTGTTGCTGCAAATATGAAAGGATTAAGTGGTCTTGTTAAGTATAAATTTAGTTCCCCTGATTTTAGTTTTTGGGAAAATCTTCTTAATAAAAAATACCTCATTATTCGTACTCCTGAATAAAGTAATATTAAATATGTAAATTTGTCAAAGTTTGACCAAGTATCAAAATATGAAGTTAAGTTTGAAAATAAATTTATGAATATAAATGTAATATACATATAGATTATATCATTAAGTAGAATAATTAAAGTATTTACTTTATATTCTTTTATTTCTATAAATCCCATATATATTTTAGTTATAAAAAAATTAAAATATCTAGATAGATTTAACATAATAAAAATATAATAAATTATATTTATAAAATATTGTATTTTAATTATAATAAATTTATTTAGTTTATTAGTTTATAAAATTAAATCAAAGATTTAAAAGTGATTTATGATACAATGTATCATAAAGAATATGCGATATAAACAATGTTTTTATGCATAAAATTAAATCAAAGATTTAATTTTATAATAACACTATTAAAATTCCAAGTATTGATGCAACAACTACTAATGAAGTTCTTAAAACTGATGAATCTGATTTAAAATCTCCTTTAATTTTAATACCTTGAGTTCCACCAATAGTTCCAGTTTTTAATGGGTCCACTCCTGTTAAAAATAAATCATCAAATGCAAATTGTCCAATTCCTGAAATATTGTATGTTAGTGTCCATGTATTATTTATGTTTTCAGTTCCTAAGTATTTATCTAAAGATGAATTTGAAGGATTTAAATTATGTAGTAATGCGAATTGAAACATTGTTCCATTATAAATTGGGTCGTTTAAAGTTGTGTTTGTATCTTGCGTGTTGTACCATGGTGAATTTGAAAACACTAAAGATGAAGTTAGATTAAAATCATTTGGAATAAAATTGTACACAACTACGGATTGTCCGCGTGGTGTTGGAAGATTTCCTAAGTTTGATACTTTAATATCAATTCTATAATTACTATCAGAAATTCTTGTAATATTTTTTGTAATTTCTAACCAGTATCCAGTTGCTACATAAATTCTTTTTGTAAATCCAATGTCACCATTCATTGACTCGGTTTGACTTTTCATTTGAGTTCCATCGTCATGTAATGTATTTTCTATATCCATCCATACAATTGGAGAAGATGAATATGTATAATTAAAAAACCACTCAGTTCCAACATTATCCCAAGGGTTTGTAGAGTTTAATAAAATGCCTGGCGTGAATATGTTTTGTAGTGATGCTCCAGAAATTGTGTCCACATCAATTGAAGAAGGGTTTGTAAATCCAGTATTATTAAAGTTTCTTTCAGATACCCACATCGTAACTTTTGTTAAATTAACAATAAAACTTGTATCAGATTCAACAAAAGATCTAACTCTCCATGTTGCGTTATCTCCTTGTAAAACATTTACTTGAAATTTATTAAATTCTAAATTCACATCAGCAACCGCTGTGATTTTATCAATATTAATTGAAGATAAAGATTCATTAAAAGTATATGAAATTGTTGAATTTAAAAAATCAATAATTCCATCTGATTCAAAATTATTTGGAACATTTATATCATAAGATATGTTTAAGTTTTCACCAGAATTAATACAATTATTATTTAAAACATTCCAAGTTAAAGTTCTGTTATCTGAAAATGATGCATTCGCAGAATCAAGTCCAGTTAAACTTAAAGTATCAAATGTGAAATCAATAGGTATTGATTGAGTAACTGTTTTTGTTTTTTGGAAAATTTGTAAATTAGAAATACAAGTAGAAGAGTACAATGATGAATTTAAATTGTTAACAATTAAATCAGTTACACCAAACGATAATCCAGATAGTGTACTTGAGTGCGTGTATGATGTTGTAAAATTAATTAAAGGTTTTACGTATGATGAATTAATATTGTATGTAAAAGATGAGTTTTCACCAATTCCTAAATCAGGCACATATAATTCTAAGTTATCTCCAATCGTGTCAAAAACTCCAACAAATCCAAAATTTCCTGAAGAATAACTTATATTATAAATACCTTGAATACTAGAAAGAGCAACTTTAATAGATTCAATTGAATCTATTGCATTTACATTTTCAATAAAAATTTCTCCTGAAATTGTATAAGATTTAGTTTCTCCTGAGTTTGAATATAATCCTGAACTTGCACCAAGTGGGTCGTATGTTGTTTGTTCATTAACATACTCAGTAACTTTAACATTTACAACTTCAGTTGTAGAAAAAGCTAAATTAGAAAGTAAAATTATTATAAAAAAGTGTAGAAATAATTTAAATAATTTTGTCATAATATATACATAAACTTTATATTTATAAAATTGTTTGTTACCTTAAAAGAAAAAGAAACTAATCTTCCTTTTTCATTTTTCTAATTCCACGAACAATTTCAATTACTAAAATAATTAATAATAGTATATTAATTATCATCCAAAAAAGTATACTTCCTTGAATTCCCCCATAATAAATTGGAACTGAGGAGTATTCAACAATCCCAGTCGAAGGTGATTTTGAATCTATGTCCCAAGTTGCAATTGAATTATTTATCGTAACATCAGTATCATAAATTTCTAAATATGTGAAAGATTTAGATTCAGGAATTTCTAAACTAAATGTTCCTTGTCTTATTTCAATTGATGTGTCTTCTCTAATTGGAAATTCTAAGGATTTAAATAATATTCCTGAACTATCATAAGATAAAGTATAATCTAAATCAATTGGATATTTAAATCCAGGTAATAAAGGTAGATAAATATCAATTGCAATAATTACATCAGTTTCAGTTTCGAATAATTGTGACTGAATTGGATTCCCATGTTTATCTTTAATTGTATAACTCTCTAATTTAATTTGTGAACTACTACCTTGTACTACTTTTCCAATTTTAAATTCAACTCTTCCAGGAACAATTCCTACAATGTGAATATTTTGTAAAGTAATATCTTTTGAAATGTCAATTGTATCATCAGAATTAATTTTAATTTTTGTATCATATTGTGAAAATATTTCAATTGCTCCAAATGCAGTTGATGTTAAAAACATAATTACACAAAAACTAAATAATAATTTGAAATTTTTTAAAATCATAATATAAATTTGAAATTTAAGTTTTATAAAGATTTGTAATAACCTAATAAACATAGAATAGAGCGGCATATTGAATAATTGAATTTTAGAAATAATTATGTATAAGTAATTAGAATTTTAGAAATAAAAGTTAAACAATTAAAAAATATTTTTTAAAATATTTTTTAAAATAAGAAAACTAAAGCTGCAATTAAAACAGCAAGTCCACTTAAAATGTACTCAGTATTTGAAGATACAACTCTATATACACTTTCAATTGAAAGTCCAGTAGTTCCACCAACAGACTTAACAGCCAATGGATCGACTCCTGTTAGGAATAGATCATCAAAGTTAAACTCACCAGTTCCAGATAAACTATAGGAAATTGTTAATGAATTGTTTTCAGTTAAAGACCCAGTATTACTATCTAAGGAAGTATTATATAAATTTCCAGCAGGTAATAATCCGTATTGAAACATTGTTCCATTATATGTTGGATCAATTAATGTTGCGTTTGTTTCATCTACAGTAAACCACGGAGATGAGGAGTATGTGAAAGCACTTGTTAATGTGAATAAACTTGGAATAAAGTTATATACAACTACAACTTGATTTTCAGGTGTTGGTGATGTACCTAAGTTTGCAACACTTACTACAATGTCATAAGTTGAATCTCCCGTTCTTGTAATATTCTTTTTAATTTCTAACCAATAACCAGTTGCAATGTAAATTTCTTTAATATAAATTTCATTGTTTCCGTATGTTACTACTCTATCAGTTAATTGTACACCATCATCTAAGATAGTATTTTCTAAATCCATCCAAACAATTGGAGATGATGAAAATGTATAATTAAATAACCATTCTGAACCTAGATTGTTCCAATCAACTGTTGTTGAATTTAATAACATATTTGGATTATATGATTTTAATAAGTCAGCTCCTGAAATTGTATCATTATCTCTAATTGCAGGATTTGTAAATCCAGCACCAGCACCACCACGAGTACTTACCCATAATGTTACAGATGTTAAGTTTACAGTAATGTCTGAATCTGAAAATGCAGTTGATGTGATTTTCCAAGTTGCGTTATCACCAATTAATAATTCTACTAGATATTTCTCGAATTCTAATTCAATGTCAGTTAAAGCTGAAATTGTATCAACAGTTACTCTTGAAAGTGTGTTGTCCAGTGTATATGAAATTGTAGCATTTGTAAAAGGTAAATCAGCACTTACAGCAACACCAATTGGTGAAATAATATCATATGAAATGTCAACTGTTTCAGTTGCGTTAATACAACCTAAAGCATTTACACCCCAAGTTAAAGTTCTATTAGTTACATCAATTACAACATTACTTGAATCTCCACCAGCAAGTGTTGGTACATCGTATGTAAAGTTAACTGGAGATCCAAAGTTAGGAATTGATAATGAATTTTGAACAATTGCTAAGTTATATACACAAGAATCTGGATATAATGTTGAATTTAGTCTATTTGTTAATGTATCAGCTACATTAAATGAAAATCCAGATAATATATTTGCATCATACGCAGTTGTCATATCAATTGGAGATGGCACAGTAGTTGCATTGATTGTATATGTATAAGTTGAATTTTGTCCTGCTGCTAAATCTGGAACATAAATAGTTGCATAATCAGAACCATAATTAATTTCAGTTACAAATCCAGTATTTCCAGAATCATATGCTAGTCCAATCATCTCTTTAATTTGAATGATTTTTACAGCAACGTTTTGAATTGAATCTTTTGGATGTGTATTTTTAATTACAATTTCTCCAGTTAAAGTATAGGATAATTGATTTTCTCCAGCTGTTGTCCAAACTCCAGTTTGAGCACCAAGTGGGCTATATGTAATTTCTTGATTAACATTTTCAGTGATTGAAACGTCAACAACGTTTACAGCTGCACTTGCAAATGTTACACTTACTATTGAGATTAGTAAGAATGATAGTATTTTATTTAATTTTTTAAACATTTTTAAATATATTAATAGATAAAATTGAAAAAATTAAATTTATATTATATTGTTACTACTTAGACAAAGATAATTTAAATAAAATAAACAAAACAAATAAATTTGAATAAGTAAACATATATAAAGGGAAAATGATTTATTTTTACTAGCTAAATATAATAATTGGCGATGATGGATAAAACCTGATGCGGATTATTACTTAATTAGCCATTTTCGAAAGAATTTGGTAAAAAATAAATTTTTTATTTCTACCACTAAATTTCGAATAACTAAAATTATACATTTAAAATTGGGACAATAGAAATTTTACAATTTCTGGCGACCAATTTTTTTGTTTCACAAAAAAATGGGTTATTTAAAATACATGAAAAAAGCTTGGGAACAACCTAGAGAAAATCTAGGTCAAGCGTACAAAGATATGTTAATTTCTTACCGTGCAGGAAACTCTATTGAAAGAGTTGAAAAGCCAATGAGAATTGATAGAGCAAGAGCTTTAGGTTATAGAGCTAAACAAGGATTTACTGTAGCGAGAGTTAGAGTTATTCGTGGAGGTAAGAAAAATACTAGAATTGGTTCTGGACGTGATGGTGGAGATAAATCTACTAAAATTACACAATCAAAGAATTACCAACAAATTTGTGAAGAGAGAGCACAAAAAAGATTTGTTAATTTAGAAGTTTTAAACTCATATTGGGTTGGACAAGATGAAAAGTACAAATACTATGAAATTATTATGGTTGATGTATACCATCCACAAATTATGGCAGATAAGAAGATTAATTGGATTATTTCAAATAAACATACAAGAAGAGCTATGAGAGGATTAACTTCAGCTGGTAAAACTTCAAGAGGTTTACAAAAGAAAGGAATCGGTTCTGAAAAGGCAAGACCTTCATTAAGAGCTAATGGGAGAAGACTAAGATAAAATGGCAAATAATCAACACAGATCAATTAGAATGGTTTCCGGTAAAAAATACATTGCAGGAAACAAACAAAAGGCGCACGAATTAGGTGGTTTAGCTGCTAACACTATTGTTGCAGATGTACGAGTTAAGGCTAAGAGAGTAATGGGTGGAAACACTAAATTATCTTTATTATCTGCTAACAAAGTAATCATTGCGAACGGTAAGACTACTAAGACTGCAATTATTGAGTCTGTAACTGAAAACCCAGCTAACATTCACTTCACAAGAAGAAATGTTATGACTAAGGGAACTATTGTAAAGACTGATTTAGGAGAAGTAATTATTACTTCAAGACCTGGTCAATCAGCTCAATTATTTGGAAAATTAAAATAATTTTTTAATTTTTTTAAAACAAAATATTATTTATTCTATTAACAAAAATAAAAGTTATAATTTTACTATTTTAGAAAGATTTATTAATCTTAAAATCGAATTATGTTTATGACAAAAACTAAAGAAGTTATTTTAACACTTCCAAGAATTTCTAAATTTAAACCTAAAGGAATTTTTAGTGGAGAAATTTATAATAATGATTATAGGGGTTGGTTAAATATGTATTTATTTTGTAATAGATCAGATATGTTTAATGGAAAACCGTTTAAATTGAATTCTGAAATTAAACAGCTTCGTGAGGCTCGAGCTATTTTTAAGTCTAAAAAGTTTAAGCAGGCAATTGAGTGTAGTCGTTATGTTGTTTTTGATAATGTATTAAAAGATATGAAAATTAAAATGGATGAAAAGAATTTACCTTATCATTTAACAAAACATTATCACGAGGTTAGATATTTAGGAAATACTTTTTTTGATAATTCTATCCCCATGGTTCATTTGTATTTAGAAAATATTATCCAAAATAGTGCAGAATTAACTAGAGAAGATGGAGAGAAGTGTTTGGAACAATTATCAAATTCTGTATTTTTAAGAATGGATGAATTTTTAGTTAAAAAGGGTTTAACTCTTGATTCAAAGTTATATATTAAAGAAAAAAAATTTAGTTATTAGTTTAAATTTTATTTTATTTTTTATTGAGTTAGAAAATCTTCAAGTTTTAGAATTGTTGGTTTTCCGAATTCTAGTGCTTTTGTTAGTGGTTTTTTTTGATATTTTTCTTCAGATAATTTTTCTAGTTGTTCTGATTGTGACATGTACATTTGGTCGTGGAGAATTGATTTTGCGTATACTTTTTTTGTGTGAGAAATTTTTATTAATTCTTCAACTGGATTGTATACAAATATCCTTCCAGCTTGCATTTGTGAAGTGTGTAGTAGTTTGTTTGAGATTTTATATACTTGTTTTGGATTGTGTCCGCAGTTTTTTATTCTTTGTGCGTGTCTTTGATATGGTTTAATAAAATCGTTATTTTGTCCACCTAAAAATATTGGCATAAATTGTTCACCGTTTGCTTTTGAGAAATGGAATTTTTCTACAAATTGTTCGAATGTTTCTTGTGACATTTTCCTTTGGAGAGATAAAATATAATTATTATTATTTATTCTGATTCCTAGTTCAGTATCGTTGTACACATTTTGGTTTGGAGTGTAGATTGTGACATTTGAATTTTGCGTAAAATTATTTTGAAATATTTGTTTAAATTGTTGTTTAGAAATTGTATTTGATTTCATTTTAGAATAAGGTTTTATTTATTTTTTAAATTCAAAAAAATTTTACTTAATTAATTAATTAAAACCGTTTTGTGTTGCACTATTTCTTAATTGGTGTAATCTTACATTTGAAGATTCAGTGTTTGTTTTTTTGATAATCATATTATCAGCTAAAACTACACCGTTTTGTACATTGTACATAGCACCATTACTTCCAATTGTAATTACATTATCATTTTCATCTAACGTGTTTACATATCTATCAGTTACTAAAACAGCTCTTGTTGATTCAACTTTTGTGTTTTTTGTTAATGCGATTACAGAAATTTGTTCTGCTTTTTGTTCACCAATTTTTGGCGTCATATCAGAATCTGCTTTTTCAGATAAAATGTATCCAATTCCAGCAAATACGATGATTAAAAGTAAAATTGACTTTACTAAACTATTTGTATTTTCCATTATAATAATATATGATGTTTATTTTTTATAAAGGTTTGTGTTGTTCTCACTTGAAAAAGACAAATTTATAAAGAAAAATGAAGTTATTTGTATTATGAGTGATAAAAATTGGAGAAATAATTTAGATTTAGTTATTGAACAAAATTTAAATGAATTAATTAATGAAACATATGAGTACGATTATGCAATTAAAAAAGCTAAGGATAAATCCAAAGCGCAAATGTGGGTTGCACTTGCAATTATTAATAAAAAATTAAATGATTTGTCTTTGGAGAAAGTTGGGAGATCTTCTTCTAAGATTCCTAAGGATGAGATGAGTAAAATTTTAAAAACACTTGAAACATTATAGTATTGTATTTTTTAATTAATTTAATTTTTAAATTTATTTTATATTAATTTTAACTATAAACACACTATGTTTATAATATATAATTACATCATATAGTTATGATTAAAAAAAAAAGTTTAACTAATAAAAAAATTAGTATAAAACAAATGTTTACTAAAAGATTTTTTTATGTAAGTTCTATTGTAATTTTAAAAATATTACTAATTAGTTTTGTAATTTATGGTTTATATGAGAATAATAGTTCTTATGCAAATACTGTGTCGCTTCTTGCAGTGTCTGAAAATAGTGAAGGTGATATTGTGTCAGGTTCAACTATTGATTTAAAATTAGTTATAAAACCTGGAACTGGACAAGTGTTTATTAAACAGTCAGCGCTTGTAGAGATTGATACACAGATATCAGTTACTAATTCAAATAAGATTGCATGCTCTTTGTTTAAACTTGATTGTTCTAGTTATAATTTTTATTATGAATTTGATGCAAGTTCTTTAGTTTTAAAAGGCCCTTCGGCAAGTTCTGCTATTGCAATACTTACAGCGAAAACTATGAATCGTGAAAAAATTAGAACAGAAGATGTTGTAATTACAGGAAGTTTAAATTCTGGTGGAATTGTGGGAGTTGTTGGAGGAGTTGATAAAAAGATTGAGACAGCAATTGGCCATAATTTTGAGAAAGTTCTTGTACCTGCATTTTCTGATTTTAATAAAACTAAAGAATTTGTTGGAATAGAAGTTATTAGAAGCGTAGACATAATAGACGCGTATAATGAGTTTAATGGAGATAGTTATACTTTAGAACTTGAAAAAGTTGAAAGTAAAGAGTATCAATTACTTATGAAAAAACTTTCAGATGATATGTGTGCTCGCGCTGATGAATATCATAATAGTATTGATTTTAGTTTAATTGAAGAAAATACTACTAATTTTAGATTAATTAATAATTCTAAAAATTCTTTAAATGATTCTAAAGTTGCAGATAGTAAAGGAAATTATTATTCAATGGGAAGTTATTGTTATAATGCTAATTTAAATTATAAAAATGCGTTTGAAAATTTGAAAAATTTAACACTTAAAGAAAGAGATAATAAAATAAATAATTTTGAAAAAAAAGTTAAAGAAAGTATTAAATTATTTGAATCAAAAGAGTATAAAAATAATATTAAAACTATGAATGATTTTTATGTTTATTTAATTTTAATTGATAGAACTTATGAAGCTTTAAATTTAATTGAGAATGCAGTAGAACTTAATGTTAATTTATCTAATTTTGAGATTATTAATGAAACAGACAATTCAACAAGTTTAAGTCTTAATGACACTCAAATTAAAAATTATAATAATAATATTTTAATTCAAAAAAATAGATTATATTCATATTCTGTTGAAAGGTTTTATACTGTTTCATTATGGGAAAAATTTATTTCACACACAGGAAATGAAATTAGTTTTGATGAAGTAAAAATTAATACTGTTTGTAAAAAGATTAATAGAGAGATTTCAATTAAAAATGAGTTATTATTAAGTTATGAATTGGATGTGTTTAATGGTTTAATTAGTGAACAGTTAGAGTATGATAAAGCAGGTGAAAATAAATATTTATGTATTTACAAAGGATTAGAGTTAGATGGGAGAATTAATACTGTGTTAAATTCCGCTGGAATTTCTGATGGTGATTCTGGGGAATTTATTGAGAAATTTGTACAGTTAACTAAGACTAGAATTAATTTGAATTCGCAAGGTAGTTTTCCATTTATTCCAACTATTTATTCAGAGTATTCAGGAGATTTGATTTCGCAAGGTGATGTGAGTTCTGGTTTGTTGTATTCTAATTACGCGATGAGTTATTCAAATTTAAATTTATATTTACAAGAAGATAGTATTAATACTGATGAATTATTTGAACTTACAGCAGAAAAATTATTTGATAATTTATTATTTGTTGTAACTATATTAGTTGTTATTGCGTTTATGTAATAATTTTACATCTATTTTTCGTCACACAAATAAACCAGATTACAAAAAGTAAACTATTTTTTAATTATTATTTTATTTTTTGTAGTCTAGATTTTAAACTGTTAAATTATTAGAAATCGTTTTAAGCATATTTTTTTATTTTTCCTATATGAGATTAATTTATCTTGAAGGTTTTAAAAAATGAATATAAAAAAAATAATGATGGGAATCACACTAGTGTGTGCAAGTTTTGGAACGGTGTTTTCAATAGATGGAGTTGGAGGAGGTGCTGTAACTGTCACTAATACAGGAACACTTACAGAAACTACAAGTGAGTCTGCGACAGCAGTTGGAGGGAATGTAACGCAAGTTAATGTTCAGACAAACATTTCAACAATTAAGTGGCAAGGATTTTATGGAAATATTGGAGGAAATATTAGTTTAGGAATTGGAACAGATAATTTTTATAGTTTTGGTGCTGCTTTATTTCAAACTATTTATGTGACACAAGGAACAAACACAGATTGGGTTAATTTAGTTGCAGGAAACGCAGCTGATGTAGATACAACATGGAATTTTGGCGTTGCCGATGATGTTGACCAAGCAGTTGATGTGTTTACTGGATCAAGTACATTTGCAGGAGTTGCAATTGTCCCTTCAACAAATATAGGAAGTTTTAATATGGGGATTTTAAATAATGGTACAAATTCTAAATCAACAACAGTATTTGTTGCAGATATTGAAAATCCTGGAATTGTAGGTTTTGATAGTAATTCTTTTAATTACCAGATTATGGTCCCAGTTGAGACAACAGTTGCTGAGACATATAATTTTTACGTATCTTTAAAATAAATATTTATTTATTTTAAACTAAATTTTTAATTTGATTTAAAATTGAAACTTTTATTTCTGAGTATTTTTTATAACTTATATTTATATTTTAATAAATATTCTTAATTATATGAAATATAATAAACTAATTTTTATTTTGATAATTGGAATTTTATTTAATTTAAGCTTAGGGTTTGCAGACAGTAATAATTATCAAATTGTTGTGAATTCTCAAGAATGGCAAGATGTATATTCTAGTTCAATATATAGTTCTTTAGAAAATACAGAATTAAACTATTTAAAT
>JABSQY010000149.1 GCA_013215525.1 Nanoarchaeales archaeon
CAAATACATAAGTGAATACCTTTTCAAAGACTTCTTCTGGAAATAACTGTCTGGTTCTACTTATGGTGCTATGCCATGGTAGTTCTTCATCAATATCGTAATCTAAAAAATATAGGATATCTAATCGCATACTACAATGCGCTATCAGCTTACGATCACTGATGATGTTTTCTAAATAACCTACTAAACATAGTTTAAAAAAAACTAATGGATCTATACTCTTCTGACCGCTGTCACCATAATACAACTTTGTCTCTTTATATAAAAAATCTAAGTGTAGTACGTCTTTTAACCTTCGATAAAAATTAGTCTCTGGTACGCGGTTACTTAATTGGAAATTGCTGAATAGCTTCTCTTGATAAGTCTTCTTTCCTTGCATAACATAAGATACGTATTTTCCGTATCTTTAACAAGTAGTTGTGCAACAGGCACAACGGCTATAATTCATTGCTAGAGCTGAACTTCAAATTAAAATTGTATTTTTAAAAAACGTATGATTTAGTGCGGTTGAAAATCTATTGATTTTCTGCCCGCAACGAAATCATAGCCGAGACCGTTGTAAGTAATGCCCAAGCACCAAACGAACTGAATGAAAAAAATTGTAATGATTTCATGTGTTAGTAAAAAACTACAGAAGAAAATTACGGCTGAAAAAATCTACATTAGTTCTTTATTTAAGAAGAACTTAAAGTATGCTAAATCTTTAAACCCAGACTTAATATTAATCCTTTCTGCAAAACACGGAGTTTTAGAATTAAATCAAGAAATTGAACCTTATGATAAGACTCTAAATAAAATGAACAAAAAGGAATCTGAGGAATGGGCTGAAAAAGTATTAAATCAATTAAAAAACATATCTGATTTAAAAAAAGACAATTTCATTTTCTTAGCAGGAAATAATTACAGAAAAAATATTCTCTCTGAAATTACGAATTATGAAGTCCCGATGAAAGGTTTAAAAATTGGAAAACAACTTCAATGGTTAACTGAAAATACTATGGAAAACAACTGTTCAAAGCTTCACAAAATCTTTAATGACTGTAAACACCATTCTATTCCTTACAATGAGAATGAAATACCTAAAAATGGAATATATATTTTATTTGAAAAAGGCGAATTTGCTCACGGAGGAAAAAGAATTGTTAGAATTGGAACTCATACAGGGGCAGACCAACTTAGGTCAAGAATTAAACAACACTTTTTAAGTAAAAATAAAGACAGAAGTATTTTTAGAAAAAATATAGGTCGTGCAATTTTGAATTCAAAAAATGACTGTTTTATTGAACAATGGGAATGGGATTTGACAACAAGAGCAAATAAAGAAAAATATTCAGATTTACTTGATAAGGAAAAACAAGAAATGATTGAAAATCAAGTCACAGAATATATGCAAAGTAATTTTTCTTTTGCGGTATTTGAGATTAATGAAAAAGATGACAGAATGTTGTTTGAATCAAGAATAATATCAACCGTTTCAAACTGTCATGAATGTGGTGGAAATGAAAATTGGCTTGGAAATCATTCACCAAAAGAAAAAATAAGAAAAAGCGGACTTTGGCTAATCAATGAACTTTGGAAAAAATCAATAACAGATGAGGAATTAATAAAACTGACTGAATTAGTAAAAAGCACTACTTACAACAATGTATAACCGCAATTACGGCGGATTCGACTACGTCCGAATCCACTCGGAATTGCGGGCGTCAGTGCCTAATCGAAAAACAGTAACTTAAAACCCGTAACTGACGGTTATACGAGACCGTTGGCGGTAATTAAGACAAACTGAACAATGAAAAATTACATAATTAAACTCTCGATACTTGTATTCATTCTATTTTTAAGTGCCTGCAAGACTGATAAGTCAAACACAAAAGAGAATGATTCATCAAAAAAAGAGATTTTTTACCTAGGTCAAAAACCACCTGGCTTAATACCTGAGCCTTTTGCTCCTGGATTAGTTACAACCCAAGGCTGGGAATATTATGGAGATTTCACGCCAGATTTAAAAGAATTCTATTTTCTTAGAGAAGTAGAGAACACTAAAGAGGATACGAGCACAGAATTCGTGGTTATAAAAAAAACTCATAATCAATGGCAAGATTCAGTAATATCCGCCAGAGTTGGTACACCTTTTATATCTCCTGATGGTAAGACTATGCACTTAGGTAGAAGATATAAGGAACGTAACGATAAAGGAGAATGGTCTGAAATAAAAGAGCTAGAATCTCCTTTCGACAGCTTACCGATCATGCGTCTTACCGCTTCTTCCAAGGGCACCTACTTTTTTGATGAGTTCAAGAGGGACTTTACTGGTGATATTCGTTATTCGCGACTTGTAGATGGGAAGTATGAAAAACCAAGGCTACTAAATAAAGAGATTAACACGGGAAAAAGCTTTCATCCATTTATTGCTCCAGATGAGTCATATCTTTTATTTGATAGTAAAAGAGAAGACGGATTTGGA
>JABSQY010000150.1 GCA_013215525.1 Nanoarchaeales archaeon
ATTACAACATCTACTTATGCAATTCAAGCGGCAGAAAATGTTAAGAAAGTAATTTTAGAAATGATTCGTGTTACAAAGTCTGGTGGAGATATATTTATATTAAGTAAACATCCATTTAGAACTTTATTAGAAGGATATATTAATGATGATAAGATGAATTATTTTGAAAAAGGAGAGGTTACATCATATATTTTTAATAGAGAGATTAAACTTACTGAACCTAGTCATACACTACAAGAATATTTTGATACTGAAATTTTATCAAAAGCAAATTTAGTACTTTTTGAAGAACATTGTGATTTTCCAGCAAGTGAACAAATTATAGATGGAGTTACATATCCTACATATATGATTTTGAAGTTTAAGAAAAAATAATATTAAAATTATTAATTATATTTTAGCAGTTTTCCAAAATACTTTAAAGTATTCTAAAAAACTGTTTGCTGCTTCTTGCGATGTTATTTTAATTATAGATATTTCTATTCCAAAAATAATTATTATTGTTTTATTATTATAAACATTAATTGCTATTGAGGATTCGTGTTCTATATACTTTGTTTGTGTTAATGGATATTTTTTGGATGAAAAAAATTTGTTTACTATTTTTTTTTGTGAAATATTATACAACATTTTAGATTTGATTTTCTTTGCTTCTCTTTGTAGATGAATTTGTGAGAAAAATAAGTTTGTTGTGTTGTTGATTTCGTGTGTTTCTGCTAGGATGTAACATGTGTCATTTTCTTTTAATTCTTCAACTTGTTCCCTAAATACTTCTTGTAGACTTTTGAATCCAATTAATAATTCAACTTCTTTTTTTTGTTCTGATGATGTATATAGTTTAAGTAATTCAGGTAAAGCTTTTTTTGTTTCAGTTTCTATCTGGTTTATCTTTTCTTTTTTTTCATCTAGATAAGTTATTAATTGATTTGGGTTTACTGGTTTAAAGTATTTTATTTTATTTTTGATGTATGTTGTCGCAAGACCTTTTAAAATTAATTTGTTTAATATTTCATATATTTTAGAACTTGCAACTTGAGATTTATTTATAATTTCTGCTCTTTTTGTATCTCCTAATTCTAATAATGACATATAAACTTTTGATTCTGATTTAGTTAATCCAATTTCTTCAAGTATATTTAGTTTCATGTGTACCCTTAGTGGGGGAGCGTGATTGAAATAGTTTTGGCTACTACTTATAGTTACAATGGAACAAAATAAAATAATTAATCCACAAACAAATTTATTAGATAAGTTAAAGGTACCAATTCTTTTTGGTACAATTATTACAACAGCAGTTATGATGACAGGGTATGGTTCACATAATAATGTGAGTAGTATATTTTCAGATGAAAATTTTATTGCAAAATTTACAAATAATGAAGTTTATAGAGCAAATAATGATTTTATTATTTGTTCTTCAAAAGATAAGATGTGTAATATAGTTATTAAAGGTAAAGATAATTTTGGTTTATCTAGACATTCTCCAAATGAAGTGTGTAATAATGATTATACTGATTGCACCGTACAATTTGATGAAGATGTAAATATTAAGTATTCTAATTTTGAAAAAAAATTACTTGTAGATTTAGGAGATTTAAAATCTAGAAATTATTTTTAGGTATCCATGTGGGGGGCAATTAGTTTAATAATTTTGTTAAATATTTATTATTATAGTGGATAAAAAAATTACTTATGAGGATTATGATATGAAAATATCGAAAAGATTAGCATTGGCGAGTGTTGTGACACTTATGCTTATGGCTGGTGTGGTTGTAAAAAATAAATTTGATAATGTTGATGTGTATATTCCAAGTGAAAAAGTTAAAATATTAGAGAGACATTGTGTTGCAGTCTCATATAATGTGGATTTGGAATTAAGAAAAAAAGTTGAAAAAGAATTAGATTGTTTTTCAAATTTTAGTAAAACTCAAAGAGATGATATTGAAATTACACTTGATAAAATTTCTTCATTAACGATTGAATCTTTAAATGCAACTAAGATTAAAAAACTTGCTAAAATTGAGCAGATGATTAAACTTGCCAATTATCTAGATGAAAAATATAGTATTGGTGAAACTTTATTGAATGTTTTAATTGCAGATAAGCATACTGAAAATAATTTAAAATAAAATACTATTGTTTTATACTTAAACTTCACATCAAGTTTAATATAGTTGGAATGATTAAAGCTGACAGAAGATGAATTCTTTTTATTTTCATAACAATTGTTATGTATCCTAATAAAGTTGCTCCAATTAGACATATTAGTCCAAAGAATGATTCAAGTAGTGTGATTGGTATATATTATTATTGGGTTTTTTAGTTATCATCTATTAATTGATATAGTCCTATAAATGATAGTATTGTTAAAATTCCAAATCCATTAAATAATAA
>JABSQY010000151.1 GCA_013215525.1 Nanoarchaeales archaeon
AATGTTTAGTTTTATACTTGTTGGTTTTTCTAAGTCAATTGAGTTTGATTTAATTCCTAGTTTTAAAGTATCAAATGAAAAATACTTTGTTATTGAGTTTTCTGATTTCATTTTTGAAGATGATAAAAATAATCTAAAAAGTAATGGAGTTAATATTATTTCATATATAGGTAATAATTCTTTTTTAACTAAATTTGATAAAAATATGATTAATAATATCGCAAATCTTTTATTTGTTAAATCTGTTTATCGTTATAAAAAACCTAAAAGTGAAACTAAATTCAATAGTATAAATAGTATAACTAATAGAAATAAGTTTATACAACGTTCAGTATCAAAATCAGAAGAAAAGAAAATGTTTGAGATTAATTTATTTGATGAATCAATATCGAATGAATTTAAAGATGAAGTTTTAAAGTTAGGTGGAAGTATTCATTCTGGAGATTTGGAAAGGTTTAATGTTTTTATTGAAGAATCAAAACTTGATTCACTTTTACAATATGAAGAAGTGAATTATATTTCAGAGTTTTCATTTAATGAGATATTAAATTCAAATTCAAAAGGTTATACTAAAGTATATGATTATTTTAATAAGTATAATCTATACGGAGAAGGTCAAATTATTGGAATTGCAGACACAGGATTTGATATTGGAGTTGTAAGTTCATCATTACATAAAGATTTTTTAAATAAAAGTATTTCTATTTCAACTTTTACACAATCAGGTTTAACTGATGATGGTCCTTCTGATAAGTCTACAGGGCACGGAACACATGTTGCAGGAAGTGTACTTGGAACAGGATTTTTATCTGGTGCTAATTTAAGTACAAATACTTATATTAATTCTAATTCTGGTATGGCACCAAAATCAGATTTGTTTTTTCAAGCAATGGAACTTAAGTGTGATAATTCTGGTATTTGTGGGAGTAGTTTAAATAAATTTGTTTTAGTTACACCAGATAATTTAGCTACAGGCATGTTTCAACCAGCATATGATTATGGAGTAAGAATTCATACAAATAGTTGGGGAGATAATACTAAAAAAGGAGTTTATAGTAGAGATTCTTTTGATGCAGATACTTTTATTTGGAATAATAAAGATTTTACAATTTTGTTTGCTGCAGGGAATTCTGGTAGTTCAACTAAGACAGTTTTATCTCCAAGTACTTCTAAAAATGCAATCACAGTTGGTGCAACTAGTAGAGATAGTTCTGTTGTATTTTTTAGTTCACGTGGACCTACAAATGATGGGCGTATTAAACCAGATGTTGTAGCGCCTGGAACTGGAATCATTTCTACAAGGTCTCAGGTGAGTACTTCTGGGAGTGGAGATTATACTTTTAAACAAGGTACTTCAATGGCAACTCCTATTGTTGCAGGTATTACATCACTTGTACGAGAATATCTGATTAAAAATAAAGAATTTATAAATCCTTCATCAGCTTTAATTAAAGCAATGCTTATTAATGGTGCTCGTGATGTGACTGGGACTGTGCCAGATATGAATCAGGGTTGGGGATTTGTTGATTTGAATAGAACATTATATGAAAGTGTATCTGTTAGTAATCAATTTTTTGATATTAAATCTGGACTTTCAACAAGTCAAAGTTTTGAATATAATTTTAGTTTTCCAAGAAATAGTGATGAACTTAGAATAACTTTAGTTTGGAGTGATTATCCTGGAACTCCTACTGGTGATGGTAAAGAACTTGTTAATGATTTAAATTTAATTCTAATTACTCCAAATGGAACTCAATATAATGGGAATGATTTTACTTCTCCTTTTAACTCCTCAATTGATAATGTTAACAATGTAGAAGGTATTAGAATTAAAGATATGATGTATGGTGATTATACCTTAAGAGTTGAAGGTTTTAATATTCCTGAAGATGTACAACCTTTTTCATTTGTAATTTCATCAGGTGAATTAATTGATTTTATAAGTGTTGAAAATCTAGATAGTTTAAAAATATTTGATAAACCATATATAGAGTTTAATGTCAGTACTACACGAAATGCTAATAAGGGATGGCTTAGTTTTGATAATGAAAATATGAATCTTTCTTTAGATATGATAAATTCAACTAATTTTAATTCTTCTTTTAGGTTTTTAGATTCTGGTAATTATTCTTTTGTTGTTTATATGAATGATTCAATTAGTGGAGAAATCTTTGAAAGTTATAAAAGAGAATTTATTATTACTAATCCTGAAATCAATTTTATAAAACCTAATTTTAATTCTACTTTAAAATCTTTAAACTATGAAGTTAATTTTCTTTTAAATTTTAGTAAAAATATTTCTGAGATTTTTTATTTTAATCAAACTAGTTATATTAATTTAACAGATAAATTAGATAATTAGGCAGTCTATACTTTGTAGCAATATTTCTC
>JABSQY010000152.1 GCA_013215525.1 Nanoarchaeales archaeon
TTGATTAGTATTTCCAATTTTAGTTAAACTAACTAGATTTAATTGTGCTAATTTTTTAATTTTATTAAAACAATTTTTATAATCTAAATTTAATTCTTTACTTATTTCTAAAATACTAAAACTTTCTGAATTATTTTTATTTAGATATTTTAATATTTCTAGTTCCATTTTTTAACCATATAACTATGGTAATTTAACCATACTTAAATACTTTACGGAAATTAACTTAAAAGAACAAGAAAATACAAGAAAGAACCGAAATAAAAAGCAAAAATAATATCAAACTATCTGAGTGGATTTGAAAGTATATTTGTACATTGTACAAATATTCCTCAAAAATCTCCGATTTTTTAAGTAGATACATTGTATCTACGTTCGCACTGAGCTCCGGAGGAGGTCAGTGGAGCAAATCATCTCATTGAGATTTTAAGATACTAAAATTACAAAATTGTAAATTTTTAATTTTAGAATTTGAAAATAACGAGGAGTGGATTTGAACCACTGACCTCCGGGTTATGAGCCCGGCGAGCACTCCTAACTGCTCCACCTCGTTAATATATAATATAAGATTCAAAACCAAAAGGTTTTGAAAATTTGACAAATCAATTATTTTAAAATAACTGGTTTATCTTTAGGATTCTTTGAAATATAATCCTTAATAAGTACAAACTTTCCACCAGCCTCTTCAATTTTTGAAATTGCTGTTTCGGATGCATTAAATGCAATGATTGTAACTTTCTTAGATAATACTCCATCACCTAATACTTTCCCAGGAACAATAACTGTTTCTCCACCTTTAGTATATTTACTAATTTTGGACAAATTTAATTGTGCTCTGTGACTCGCAGACCCTGCTAAAACCTTAGCCACTGCTTTCCAAGTACCAACACCTGATGTTACAGATAATTTTTTCAAATCTCTGATAGTATCAAATAGAACTTGATTTGTTGTTTTCGTTTTTGGAATAACCGCCATCGTACATAAAAAAAAGAGTTTCCCCTTTATAAAGATTTCTCTAATACAACATTAACCTCAATAAAGAAGAATTGATTAAATTAAATTATATTTAATCAAAAAGGACTAATAACCGAGGAATTAATAGATTTCTTACTCAAATGTTCTGTTACTAAATCTTTACAAAAATCATTATCTAACTTATTAAAAAACCTAATAACAATATCATTTTTATTTGGAGTAAAATAAACTCCTCCACCAAGATAAGTATAACTATTCTCACCCATCTTAAGCCCATTAACATCAGTATAATTTGAAGCTTGAAATGAATCATAACAAAAAGATTCAAATTCATTCGTTTTTACATCTAAACATAAATCATCATCAGTCCTATTATCTCTATAAACAAGTAAATGACCAACTTTCTTCTCATCAAAATCTAAACATTGTGAATCTGAAATTATTCTCTAAATACTAGTTTCTATTATATTATTTATATCTTCCATTTTTAATTATTTTTATAATTATGCATACTACCAACTTCACCAAGATTATTATCTGAATTCAAAAAAGTTTTAACATTAGATAAAACCTGATATGAATGTTTCTTAGCTAAACCAACTCCAATAAGTCCTCCAACTGCAATTGCACCACATATAAGATTTTCAGGTTCAATACTTCCTATTTTATCTAAAAAAGTTAAACCAACACCAGCAACAAATCCACATAACCCACCAATCATTAAACCTTTATGTTGTCCAGAAATATTATCATCTACAACAGATTTAATATAATTATTAACTTCAATCTTATCCTCATCAGTTAAAGACTCACGCAATCCAGACATATCATCATAAAATGCATCAATTTTAGAACCATACTCAATTAAACCATAATGTTGTACCGCAACATTACTATTTGATAAAATCCCTCCTTCATTAATCAATTTACTAACACCACTTGACAAAGTAGCTTCTAATCCTCTAACGTTTCCAGTTTGCATCATATTTGTATTTCCCATTTTGTTTTAGTTTTGAGTGTTGTCACTCACAATAGTATTAAGAGTCAAACCTTAGATATAAACTGATGCTCTCCTAAATAGGAGAGTAGTTACAACTAACCTGGAGACTCCCAAACACACACCACATATAGGCAATATACAACATATAAGGTTAAAACATAGGAAAAATACCTAATTTTCTAAACTTATCATTAGCCCTAGTTTGTGCTGCAATTATACTATTTTTATCTAATCTTAAAATTTTATCCGCATTTTCACCAGCATTGGAATAAACCATATAAATCTCATCAGCATAATGTCCAGAATCATTATCCGCATATTTAATATATTTCGCACAAAGACCTGAGTTATCAAATGATTCCCGTATATATTTTGCAAAC
>JABSQY010000153.1 GCA_013215525.1 Nanoarchaeales archaeon
TTTCATTAACAGTTTTAATATTATCAATAATTTATATTATTTATTTATTCATAACAAATAAACCAATTGGAATAATAACATTTTATTTAATAACATTTATATCTCACATATTTTTTTTAGTAATTATTCCATTAGAAGGATTATTTTATATTCAAGTTAAAAACGCAACATTAAACCCATATTTTTTCTTAACTATTCTTTCACTATGTGCAACATTTGCATATTACATTAATTATAAAATTGGGGAAAAAATACCAAAAAAAGCGTTTAAATCATACTTAGGGAAAGATAAATTTAATAAATATAAATCTCAATATGATAAATATGGATATGCTTTATTATTTATTGCGGCATCAACACCATTTTTACCAGGACCTATTTTTTCATTATTAAACGGTTTTTTTAAAGAAAACATAAATAAAACTTTAATAATAAGTTTTATGGGATTATTAATTAAATGGGTACTTTTTTACATAATATTTTTAAACACATATAATATAATGTGAAAATAGTTTAAAACAAACAAAAAATTAAAAAACAGATCATAAACATTTATTTTAACAAATAATTATAACAAACAATTATAATAAAAACAAACAAATAATAAATATAATACATAATATAGTTACATATTATTTTAATAAACTAAAATGAAACAATTAAATAAATTAAGACAAAATAAAAAAGCAATGGAAGTACAAACATTTTTTTATATATTTATGAGTATAATTATGATTGCAATAATTGTATTCGGACTTGGACAAGTGATGTCTCTATCAGATCAAATGAGTGAATCTGAAAGAGTACAAGTTCAAAAAGAATTAATTAAAAAATTTGAATCTTGTGAAGATCCACTAAATAGAGGAAATATTGAATACATAGAATTAAGAAATCAAAAATTTAATTCTATTTGTTTTTTAGGAAGTGATTTAGATAGTTCATATAATTTAAGTTCTTTAGAGATATATGATGAATTAAAAATAATCGGTAATGTTTCAGATAATGTTGTCTTAATGCAAGCAGTAGTTGACAAATTACCTGATGGAAGATTATTAATAAGTGAAAATCAAATTATAACATCATTTAAAATTGATGTTGACATTGGAACTAGTTTTTGTAATTTTCCTAAAAAAAATTCAAACGATTTTACATTTGAACTCAAATGTGAATAAATTTTATTAATATTTTATTAATATTTTATTAATACTTTAATTTAAATAAAAATATTAAATCCTTTTCTAAACTAAATAAAAACAAAGCTTTAAATAATATTTTTTTATACAATAAGTAATGAAAAAAAATATTATAACAACAACAACACTACTACTACTTTCAACAAGTTTAGTATTTGGAGGAATCGGAAACACAGGAAATGATGCAGAAGTAACTTCAACAGAGAATTATTATGATGAATCAAATCCAACAGGATATTATGTTCCAAAGCATAAACTTGAATTAATGGATCCAAAAGATATAAAGGAACTTGAAACCACTAATAAATTAGTAATTGAGGGTGAAGAATATAATTCTGAAGAATTAGATGAAATAAATGGAAAACCATTAGTAAGATATCCTCATGATGAAATTTGCGTAGGTCTATGTTATTTAAAAATTAAGTCTAATGGTGGATTTGTAGGTATTACTTATGAATATATTTCAGGAGATAAATTAAATATGAAAACTCTTTTTGAATATTATGAAATTGATAATAATGAAGGATTACAAGGTGATTTTTTAACTAATGGAAACATTAATTTATGTGCTAGTTCAAAATGTAAATATCAAATTGAATTAAATAAAAAATATGCATACAAAATTTCAGATTCATCAGGTACAACATTATTAAAGAGTGGTAAATTTTCAACTTTTTATAAAAACATAACAACACGAGCAGAAATTCCAAAGTACACAGACAAATCAGACTTATTAAAAATCGATTATAAATTTGATGAAGAAACTGGAGAGTATACTTATTATATCTCATTAGAAGGAGATACACTTAAAAAAGGAGAATTCAAAATTTATGAAAATGATAAATTACCAATTAAAACAATTCCTAATTATAAATTAGACCAAATTGATGAATTAGAACATAAAAAAAGTTTCTGGTCAAGATTAAGATTTTGGGAATAATTAGATAAATAATATAAAAATAAAATTCTTATTTTTTTAAAATAAATAAACAAATAAAATATATCTAAATATAATATAAATAATTACTATATTAATTAATACAATTAAAAATTCTTTCTAGTAAATTGAAATGCAATTGAATCGTACAACTTATTTAAATCATCTAAAATAGTTTTATTTGAAATTCTTCTTTTAATTTTATTAAA
>JABSQY010000154.1 GCA_013215525.1 Nanoarchaeales archaeon
AAAGAAATAAAAAATTGTGGATTTACTGGAATTGTTTGGAAGAAAGTCTCAGATTATCGTTATTAATATATTATATTTTTATTTATTATAGTTTAAATATTAGATATATTTATATAAATTAAATAATTAACTTTAATTATGGAACTAAAAGATAAAATTAATATTTTTAAAAATGAAGGTATTGAAAAAATTAAAATTATCTCTGATTTTGATGGAACTTTCACAAAACAGTACAAAAATAAAGATACAAGGGAAAATAATTCTGTGTCGGTTTTTAGAAATGAGAATTATTTAAGTGAGGTTTATTCTAATGGTGCTAAAAAGTTATTTGAGAAATATAATAAATATGAAAGAGATTCTAGTCTTTCAAAAGGTAAAAAAACTAAATTAATGGAACAATGGTGGACAGAACACTGGGCACTGATGCAAAAGGAAAATATGAATGAATCTAATGTTTTAGAAGTTATTTCAAAAAAACAAATCAAATTACGTTCTGGTGTTGAAAAATTTGTGAAAATTTCAAATAGATTAAAAATTCCATTATTTATATTTTCATCTGGAACTGGAAATTTAATTGAAGAATATTTAATTTCTAAACAAATAAATTTCTCAAATGTTAAGATTATTTCAAATTTATGGAAATTTGATGAAAAAGGTAAATTTATTGGATTAAGAAATAAATATATTATTCATAGTCAAAATAAAGATGTTTCATTATTACAAAAATGGTTTTCAGAATCAAATAATAATTCAGAATGTTTGATTGATACAAATATTTCATATTTTGATTCTATTAAAAAGAAAAAAAATGTGATTTTAATTGGAGATAGTGTTCATGATGTTCGGATGTGTCAAAAATATGATAATATTATTAAAATTGGATTTATTTCTAAACATTTAGGTAAAGATAAAAAAAAAGAGTTTGATGAACAGTTTGATTTAGTTATTGATGATGAAAAAGGGTTTGAAAAAATTATTAAATTATTAAATGAAATTTATTCCAATGATAAAAAATCATCATTTGGTTTTTCTTTATTTAATAAACTTTTGAAGAAAAAAGTTGAAAATGAGTTTAAATTTGAAAAAATAGTTCCAAACTATTTTTAAATAAGAAACTATTTTTATTATTATGAATGAGTTAGTTGAAATTATAAAAGAATATAATTTACAAGAAATTGTAAATATTGGAGTTGGCACTGCGTTAGGTGTCTCCCATTGTCTTTTTGATAATTTCTCTAAGTATAAAAATAATATTTTTGCAACTAAAGATAGTGCAACAAAAGAGAATTTGGGATTAGTTGTATCTAGTTTAGTAGTATTTAATAAAAATCAAGAATATGGTTTTGGATTAGATTTAACTAGAACTTTTACATCTTCAATTTCAGGGGTTGTAAGTTATGGGTGTGCATACGCTTTTACAGACCATATAATCTCAAAACATAAAATTAATAAATTTTGGGAAAAAAAGGATGAAAAAGAAGAAGAATGAATAATTTTAATTCATTTTTATAAAAATATAAATTTGTTAATCTAATTCTTTGTACTATCAATGTGTATCATTGCCATAATTATTGCAAGAGTTGAGTATTTTGTTCTGGTAATTTTTCCTTTTGTTAAAACTCCCACGACACCTTCTGATTTATTTACATTCTCATCAGCTGTGTAACCTGCTTTATTTGCTGCTTGTGCTAAGTTTAATTTATTATTTAAAATGTAATTCATAATGTCAGTTGGACATTCAAATGATGGAGAGAAACCAATATGATAATTTTGTCCATCAAAAATTGCACAAACACATATCTGCATATATCCTTGTTTTGTAATTTCAACTTTCATAAATCCAGATTCAATTCCAAAAGCATACTTTGAGTTTGTAACTTTGTTGTATGCGAATTTTGCCCTATTTTTTGCTCCTTGTATTGTTTCATCAACACTCATTGGTTGGTCTGAAACTCCTGTTTCAACTTCAATTCCAATTACTTCAATTTGTTTAAACATCTCATATTCTATAAGTATATTTTTTAAAGCATCTACTTTAGTTGGGTTTTTTGATCCAATTGATATAATTATTTTTTCCATAATAAAATTATAGTTTTATTATTTATATAATTTTTTAACTTTTAAATTTATTATACTTTTAAAATAGTTTAACTATTTATTTTCTAACTTTTTGAATAATTTACATCTATGTTGTTTTAGAAAATTTACTGCCATTGCTGCAGCTTGTAAATTAATTGGAGTATCTTCATATAATTCAATGATATTCTCATATGACCTTAATATATTAACCCAAGTTTGATAATGTTTTTTCTCTCCATATTCTGAAGAATTATAA
>JABSQY010000155.1 GCA_013215525.1 Nanoarchaeales archaeon
CCAATTGAAGAATCATATTTACAAGTTCCATATTTAACTAACGAAGAATTATACCAAACAGAATTAGGTTCAACTTGTAATGAATCAAGAACGGACAAATCTTTAGGTAAAGCGCAAAAATCAGTTAACCCAGTATTAATTCCACTACATTCCCATTTAAAATGAGTTGAGTTATCTACTAAATAAGTAAAAATCCCATCAACACACTGGTCAACTGTCACAGTATTACACGCACCATTAATTTTTTTATTTGCAGAACAACTAATATCATCCCCAATTGTTCCTGAAAAACAATTCCAATTCCAAACATTTCCTGAAAATGAAGGAATAGAGTTTCCACCCAAAGAATCACAAAAATTAGTAGGAGCAGTATATAAATTTCGACCATTTACAGCACTTGCACAAATTCCATCATCAGCAATAGGAGAAAGAACAACACAAGCAGTATTAGTATAACCTCCCGATAAACTTCCATCAGTACAAACACGATTTTGTGAATTACAAGTATTTCCAAAAGGAACACTAGGACTTTGATACATAGTTCTTGAATCCCCATGAGACACTCCATAACTACAATCCGCAGGTGGAGCAGTAGGTTTTGCCTCAGAACAAGAAACAGGACCTCCAGTGGACCCAGTAGAGTCGCAAGTCCAAGTCCACTCAGTAGGTGATAACCCATCATTATCTAAACTATCTCCATTATCGCAAGAGTAATGAGTTGATGCGCAAATACCTGAAGAAGAAAAAACTAATTGAGATGAACCAATAAAAAATAAAAATAAAATAAATAATTTTTTAATATACATAATCATTACATAAAAAAAAGATTATTAAAAAGTAAGATTAACTAATAAGTAAAAAATAACTAAAAATAGTATAAATAAATTTATTTTCTGAAAAATATTTATTTATTATACTCAATTGTATCAGCAAATACATTACCTTTAAAGGTAGTTTTTCTTGTAGCACTTGGACCTAAATGAATAGAATCATGTTTAGTAAGTGAAGTCCCAAGAGTATAATCCCCTAAACCATCTGGGTTTTGAAAGTCTGATGAAACTTCTTCATAATTACCTTGATTTTGAGTAAATGAGAAAGTTCTAAAACCTAACTCATCTTCCAAACCATTTGAAGACGCAATAAGATTAACTCTTTCAGTTGTTAGTTTTTCAAAACCAGATTCAAAATCTATAGTAGGATTGTCCTGAGAAGTATTTCTTACTTTATATGAAAGTGGTGTTTGTGGATGAAATAATGGAAGAATTGAAGTATCTACATCTTCAGTCATAAAAACAACACCTGCACCCTCACTACTAATTTTTCCAATAAGTTCAGTTAAACCTGAAGTATCTCTTTCTAAAGCAAGACTTGAATTATCTCCAACAGATAAAGTATAATTACATCCATCAATATTAATTGAATTATTAGTTACTTTAAGTTCATCAGAATCATTAAACTCCATACAAACACGATGTCCATTAGGTCCTACAATAGCATAATCAGCACTTGTTGCAGCAGTAAAAAATTCTTTATCATGAATTACATTCCTAACAACAAGAGCTGAAACTCTATTAGGATTTGAATTTCCATCAATTGAATAAGTAACAACATTATTAAAATTATCACTATTAGCATTTGAACAAGTAACATCTAAATAACTCCCAATATTGTTCACATCATCTTTTAATGTTCCATCAGGTAAACTCATAGTGTGAGTCCCATTATCATTATCAACAATTCCAACTACTATATCAGGATTTGACTCAATAAGGCAATTTTCTAATGAAGTATTTTCTACTCCAAAAGTAACATTTTCAGTATTTCCAAAAATATTTACATTTCCAATTACACCTTCTTCAATCTTTATAACTTTTTCAACTACCACAGGAGGTTTATCAGGTACACGTTCAGGAGTTGAACCACTACCACTACTACACCCACTAACACCAGCCACAAAAACTGCACCAAATAAAGTATTTTTGATTATATTATTCATAATAAAGGTTAAATTAACTTTGTTTATAAAGATTTCCCTTTATTGTCATTTAAAGTTACAACAAAAAAATATAAATAATCAATATTACAAATACTGTAAGTTTTAAATACAAAGAACCACAAAAATAACTCAAAAATAATAAAAATATTAAAATTATATTTAATTTCAAGAATAATTTCCACTAACAATATAATTTCCAGCATGTATATAATTAATTCCAGTCCCAAGAGTTAACTCATCACTTAAATGAGTAACACACACT
>JABSQY010000156.1 GCA_013215525.1 Nanoarchaeales archaeon
TCAGATATTTAAGAGATTTATCTTGTGTAACGAGATAAATTACCTCAGTTAGTTGTTTTTTAGAAACAATTTTATCTGACAAAAGGCCTAGTTTCATAGTTATTTGGTTTATATTTGAGAAATCCATATTTTATTAAATAAGTAATAGTATATAATATTTTGTTTTAAATTATTGAAATAAATCAAGAATCAAAAACAAAATAAAATAAAATAACTACTTTCTTTCCACCTCCTCAAATTTCTTCAAACAAATCGATTTAAACTCGCATTTCTTACAAGTGTCAACTCCAACTGCAGGCCTGTAATCAAATTTACTCGCAACAGATTCATTATAATTTCTTAAAGTAATTGATACAAACTTCTCAAAATCATTAACATCATCTTTAAAATAATAAACCTCTTCTTGTTTTGAAACATATTTATTCTTAAAATTAAATAAAAATGTTAAAAACTTGGAAACATCATCCAAATTCTTAGCTTGTTGTTTCTCAGTATTATTTTTAGGAAGTCCCTTTAAAGTTAAATACTCATAAATTTTATCTTGAAACTTTAAAATAAATTTATCTAAATCATAAAAATCAGATTTCTTTAAACCTAACTTATCAAACAAATCAAAATTCTCTAAAACCTTAACAAAATCTTTTCCATAACCTGGAGAAATCTCTGAAACAAAAGTAAAAAATGAATCTGAATAAAAATAATCAATAAAATCCATATCAATATAATTAACTTTCAAACTATCAACTTCACAATCTTTATCAGTCAAACTATTATAAACATTAACCAAAGGATGAAAATATTTAAACACTAAGTTTCCAGAACTATGTTTTCTCAAAATACTAAAATAACAATAAGCTTGAAAATCTGCATAAGTCTCAAACTCATTAAAATTTGATCTCTCTATAATATCTTTAACACCTTTCAACTTCCCAGTTTTATAATCAACTATCTCAGATGAATTTACAACTAAATCAATAAAACCATTTATTTTAATATCATTATCTGAAAACCTATACTCAACATTATTAAGATTTATTTTTTTATCAAAAGCTTTTGAAAAAGTATTCTTCTCGAATTTTGAAGAACTACCCTCTGACTTCAAAAAATCAACATTTGTATCTAATTTTAAATTATCAATAAACTCCATTAGACTAATCAAACAAAACTTAACCTCAGTTCTCAAAACATCTAGTTCATATTTATTAGTAATAAACTTTAACTCATCAATAATCAAATCAACCATCACATCAATTTTATTACTTTTAACAAATTCACCATAACACACATAAAACTCTGCAAACTCGTGAATCAAATTCCCCTTAGTAAAATGTTCCATATCACAACCAGTATCTAATTTAGAATAAGCAATCTTTTTCGGACACTGTGAATAAGCACTAATTTTAGAATTAGACAAATTATGTTTTAACACTTTCTCTTTCTCAAGTACAGACTCATCAAGCACCTCAATCCCAAAATTCAAAACATCATTTTTTTCAATTGGAGAGTTCACATCATACACACTAAACACATCATCAAAAGAACTAACATCACAATCAAGTAAAGAATTAAAATAAAACGGTGGCAGTGTTTTCTCTCCTGCAGTATGTTCAGTAGTAAAAAAGAACCTCTGTTCCCCTTGTTGAATTAAAATTACAA
Organism: Nanoarchaeales archaeon; assembly: GCA_013215525.1. Classification (GTDB taxonomy): domain Archaea; phylum Nanobdellota; class Nanobdellia; order Woesearchaeales; family UBA583; genus UBA583. The sequence goes on from JABSQY010000156.1 coordinate 1,657, forward strand.
AATTATTCTTATTACGTGTAAACTCTTCATCATAATCAATAAAATCCTTTTTCAAAACAGACTTCGTCCAGTTAGAATCAATCCCAATATAAAAAATAAACTCACGATTAATAAAAGAAGAGTTCTTACAATCAACAAGTAAAACTCCAGATCTCTCTTGAGATAAAGTAATATCAAAATTCTCAATACAAAACTTCAAATCAATTAAATCATCAACAGACAATTTTTTATCAAACAAATTAATTTTATACAACAACTCCATCAACTCAACAGGCAAACTCACTTCAGAAAAACTTGAAAAAGAAGTATCAGATGAACGTTCAGAAAATTTATCAAATAAATCTCCAAAAGTTCCATTCAATAATTCATCTAAAAATGAATTTAACTTTGAACATTTCT
>JABSQY010000157.1 GCA_013215525.1 Nanoarchaeales archaeon
ATATTTTTTTTTTCATATTAAAATAATATATAATTTTTCATATGACCAAATAAATGTCTATATGTCCCATTTATATCAATAATTAAACCTGAAAATTTTTTCAATTCTACTTCATCAACACATAAGTCTGAGCAAATAACAATCACTGAATAATCCTCAAGATTAACATTATCAACATAATGTTTTTTAATACCTAAAGAAAGAATATACTCTCGATTTGCACCCACTAACAACTCATTAAAATGTTTGTCTAAAAAATCACATGTAAATCCTTTTTCAATTATTTTTTTAAGAATAATAATATATGGACTATATCTGTAATCATCAGTATTTTTTTTAAATGCTATATTAGAGAATAATATATTCTTTTTATTGAATTGAGTTATTTTTTCAACAAAAAAATCAATATGTTCATCATTTGATTTAAGAATTCCCTCGATTAAAGGTAATTTTGTTTTTTTAGCTAAAGAGTTTATTGTAGCATATGTATCCTTTGGTAAACAAGAACCTCCAAATGGAGTCCCTGGACGCATATAATATGGCGATAAATTTAGTTTATTGTCCGTTACAAAGATTTCCATGATTTTTCTAGAGTCTATAGAATATTCATTAGACAATCTCATAACCTCATTTGTGAATGAAATTTTTAATCCATGGAAAACATTATTCAAATACTTAAATATCTCTGCTTCAGCTAAATTAATTTTAAAGATATTTTCAGTAATTGAACATAAATTATATATCTTTTTTAATTCATTTCCAGCTTTTTCATCACTCTCTCCAATGATTGTAAATGGAGGATTATAAAAATCAGTTATACTAGTCCCTTCCCTTAAAAATTCTGGATTCATACAAAATCCAAAATCAACACCACAAACTTTCCCAGTTATTTTTTCAATTTTTTCAATCAATAAAGAACTAGTCGTTGGAGGAATAGTACTCCTTATTACAATCATAAAATAATCAGTTGTATTTTTTTTAAGATTAGAAATATCCTCAATAACTTTGTGTATATATGATAAATCAACCTCACCTGATGGTAAAGAAGGAGTACCCACAGAAATAAATATATTATTCACACCATCAATAGAATCTTTTAAATTAAGCATTCCTTTAATATTACCACTATATTTTAGAAAAACCTCTTTAACTTCCAACTCATTAATTGGAGATATACCTTTATTAATATCTCTAATTTTAATTTCATTAATATCATTTAAAATTACATTAAATCCCTCTTTAGCAAATACTGCCGCCAAAGTTATTCCAACATAACCTGCTCCTAAAATTGTTATATCTTTTGTACCCATAAATAAAGTTATGATATAGATTATTTAAAGTTATTTATTCTTCAAATAAAATACTAAATAATTATTTCAATAATAAATTCATGAAAAGTTTATAATTAAGATTTACATCATATTTTTTCGAATTATTTAACCCAAGTAATTTGAAATTATTATTATCATTATTCTGGAAAAAAACAGTAATACAATTAAACCAATCAGAACTAGATTTAAAATTTTTAATGTACATAACGCTATCTCCACATATTTCCCTAAATATATTAATATCTGAAGCTAAAACTGGCAATTCACTAGCTTGAGACTCAATTATTGGTCGTCCAAATCCTTCTTTTAAAGATGGCATGACAAATAAATTTGAAATTTTATAAAACTCGATTACCTCAGTATCAGTCAAACCTTCAAGAAAAAAAACATTTAAATTTAATTTTTTAATTAATTTAAGATTTTTAACTCTATTATCAACTACTTGTGGTTTCCCAATTTTTATGAAAATATAATCATCCAAATTTGATAAAGAAGTTAATAAAATTGTTAAATTTTTTCTAGTTTCATCACTTCCAACATTAAGTAATACATTTTTATCCAGATTAGACAAAGGAATATTATATTTTTTAAATAAAATTTGTTTTGTTAAATTTACATCCAAGTTAATATCAAAATTATTTAAATTAAATGAATTTGGAATTACACATATTTTAGATTTAACTAGTTCACCATATTTTTGAATTAAATCAAATTTAGA
>JABSQY010000158.1 GCA_013215525.1 Nanoarchaeales archaeon
ATTTTTTCTGAATACAGCAGCTTCATTCTATTACAAAAAGACTTAAACTCAATTGATCTTGGCACCTCAATACTTTCTATCTCCATAAACTCAATGAATTCACCATTGTTATTAATTAAGATAGAACTTTCTTCTAATTCGAAGATCTGATTTACTTCAATTGTTTCTGAATTGAGCAACAGTTTCATTTTAAACGTAACATCTCTAAATTCAACTTCTTCCAACACCTTAAACCATTTAACATTATTCATTAAACTACTTAATGAAGTATTGGAAATATAGTTCTTCACCTCTTTGATTCGGGAGTCACGTTTTTCTTTTCTTCTAATATTATATATCTCAGAGGCTTTGTTCATTTAAAATTACCTACAACGGTTTGGATATGAAAAGTAGCGAATTAATATATACTAATATTTCAGAAAGCTAAATATAAATAAAAAAGCACAAACCTTTCGGATTGTGCTTAGATAGCTATTTTTTATATACGTTGTTATAGCCTATTTCTTTTTCCAAATTCTACTTTTAAAAGCATCATCAACAGGTGTGTCAAAAATATGATTGAAATAATTGCTCATAGTTTTAATTCCTACACCAGCGATTACACCTAAAATATGCTTTTCTGTATAACCAGCATTTATAAAATCATTAATATCTGTTTCAGAAGGAAGTCCTCTTTTTAAGGTTATTGCTTTCGAAAATTGGCTTAATGCTTTGAATTTTTCATCTTGTATCTCTGTATTATTTCTTATAGCATTAGTAATGTCAGTAGGTACTTTAGTCATATTATCACCAACAAAGCTATGTGCAGCCATACAATATTCACATCCATTTTCAAATGCTATTGATAAAAATATTACTTCTTGCTCTTGTGGACTGAATCCAGAATTTGCCCTGAATGAGTTGTATGCTGATACATAGCCGTCAAGTAGTGCTGTATTATTTGCCATACCTGAATACATATTAGGAATTAATCCTAATTTCTGTCGTGTTGTTTCTAAAATTTCACTTGAAATAGCATCTGCATTTTCAATAGTCTTAGGTTCTAAATTCATTGTTTTTGTAGTACTCATAATTATTGTTTATTTAAATTAAAACTAAGCAATTGCTTAGTTATTGTATAAAAAAAAGTTATAAATTTTTGAATGTGTTTTCTATAAAATCATCTAACTGCTCTTGGTCAAACATTTTTGAAGCAACAGACAGTCCTTGTAATGAAACCATTAAGTAGTTTGCTTGTTCTTTTATTACCTGAGAAGTCTTTTTATCATTCAACTCTAATTTTTCAATAAATAAATGTTTAACATTTGTTGCAAAATTTACAATTTCTGTCATTATTTCTTGGTCAGCTTTTTCACCTAATTCATTTACAGTATTGGTGATTAAGCATCCTTTATTAAGTCGACTCTCTCTAGAAAATTTAATAAAATCATAGAAATATTGCTTTATGGCATTAATTCCGTCAGAAGATTTTTGTAATTTATTAATGAGTTCAAGTTTTGCTTTGCCTTTATAACAGGCTAAACTTTTTATAAAGACACCTTTTTTATTCCCAAAACTAGAATATATTGAGAATTGATTGATTCCCATTTCTTTTTCCAGCATTCGGACTGAAGTGGCTTCATATCCATTTCTCCAAAACAATTCCATTGCTTTTTCAATAACTTCTTCCTCTATATATTCTTTTTTTCTAGCCACTAATTATTTTTATTAAACAAAACTAATCAATTGCTTAGAAATAAAAAAACAATTTACAATATTTATGAAAATGATTATGATTTTTGCAATTGGCTATAACGTCTTCGCATATAAAGTGTGTGCCTTTTAAAGCCAACACAAGCGAGACTTCTTTTAATTTTTAAATACGTGGGGAGATTTTAAAGTTAGCAAAAACCACATGATTTATATGCGTTGTTGTAGGTTGTTGTCATGCATATCCATTAATTTGAATATGATCCATTTTTTCTGAATACAGCAGCTTCATTCTATTACAAAAAGACTTAAACTCAATTGATCTTGGCACCTCAATACTTTC
>JABSQY010000016.1 GCA_013215525.1 Nanoarchaeales archaeon
TTTAAATATATTTTATTTTTAATAGTTTTAGGGTTATTTTTTAGTGGATGTTCTGATGGTTTGAGTTCAGATAATATAGTAAATATTGGTGTGCTTGCACCTTTAGATGTATCAGTTTATGAATTTAGTGGGATTATAATTGAGGTATTAAATTTATCTGTAAATAATATTAATTTAGATGGTGGGATTTTAGGTAAAAAGATTAACCTAATTCTTATTGATGGAAAATGTTCTAAAAAATTTGGTAAATTAGGGGTTAAAGAATTAATAGAAAAATATGATGTTAAATTTATTATTGGTGGTATGTGTAGTTCTGAAACTTTAGGGGCTAGTAGTTTTGTAGATGAAAATGAAGTTATTTTAATTTCACCTTCTGCTACTAGTAAGGAGATAACTACTGCAGGGGAATATGTGTATAGACTTGCAGTGTCTGATTCTCTTGTTGCAGAAGATTTAGCAAGACTTACAATTAAAAATGGACATAAAAAACTTGCGATTTATTTTGAGAAAACAGATTTCACTGAATCTTTTAGAAATGATTTTGTAAAAACTTATGCGAAGTTGGGTGGAGAGTTTAGTGTACGTGAAACTTTTGATAAAAATAATTCTGATAAACTTACTTCTGATGTTAATTTACTATTAAATTCTGATGCAGATTCAATATTATTTTTAACTCAAACTGGAAGTTCGTTTAATGAAATTATTTATGAATTTAAATCTTCTGGTATAAATTTACCAATTTATACAAATGAATTAATACTGAATGATGATTCAACTAAGAACCATTTAGAATATATAAATGGTGCGTATTTTGGAACTGTTCAAAGTGATAAAACAACTAAGAAATCTCTTGAACTAATTGGTATTGTAGATTCATTTTATGGGGAAGGATTTACAGAAAGATTATTGTTTCATTTTATTACCTCTGCATACGATATACCTTATATATTAAAATATGCAATTGAAAAATGTAATAATTTTAATTCAGTTTGTGTTAAAAATAAATTAGATGAATTAGAAAATTATGAAGGGTATACTGGAAATATTTCTTTTGATACAAATGGGGATTTAAATTATCCAATAACTTTACAAAGTTTTGGAGTTGGAGTTGTTAAACTTGAAGAATGAGATTAGATTACTTATTTTATTAATTATTTTTTTAAGTTTATTGGGATGTTCTAATTTATTTCATTCTGAAAGGGATGGGATTAAAATTGAAAAGTTAAAAATTGGTATTATTGTTCCTCAATCTAATAAACTTATTTCATTGGGGTTAAGTATTTTAGATATTTATAATTATTCTTTTACACAAATAAATTTAAATGGTGGGATTAATGGAAAACAAGTTGAACTTGTTGTGGTTGATGGTGGTTGTTCAGTTGATGGTGGAAAAATTGCTGCGATGGATTTGATAGATAAGTATGATGTTGATTTGATTGTTGGGGGGATTTGTTCTGAGACAACTATTGGCGCTTCAAAAGTTGCAGAAAAAAATGAAAAAATATTAATTACTTCGACTTCAAGTTCTCATTTGATTTCAAATTTAGGAGATTTCATTTTTAGAACTACAAATTCGAATTCTATTTTTTCAAAAGCTTTAGCTGAGGAAATTTTTTTTAATGGAATTTCAAATGTAGCGTTAATTGTTGAAAATTCAAGTTATTCAGATTCTTATGGGGAAACTTTTATTAGTGAATTTAAAAAATTTGGGGGAGAAGTTTTATATTATGATTCATTTGATATTTTTGAAAATGATTTTACTTATATTTTCAATAATTTATCTAATACTAATGTTGATACTTTAGTTATGTTTTTTTTAAATGATGCAGTATCTAGTTCTTTTGTAACACAGTTGTATGATTATAATCATAATTTAACTTTGTATGGTACAGATTTAATTGTATCAAATTATATGTTAAATAATTTTGTAAAACAACTTGATGGAGTTAAATTTGCAGGAACTTTTTTAGATTTTTCAAATCCTAAAATTCAATTTGTGATTAATGAGATTAATAATTTTGCAGGTGTTGATGTTACTTTAAATATCCCAGTTCCATATGTGATTCTAGCTTATGAATTACCTTATCTTTTAAAGCAAGTGATTGAGGAAAATAATTGTACTTTTGGTGATTCAATTTGTGTGCGTGATGGTTTGTACTTTATGGAAAGTTTTGATAGTTTATTTGGTGATATTTATTTTGATATTAATGGGGATATTGATGGTATTTTTCCAAAGATTTATCAGATTAAAAATTCCAGTTTAATTTTAGTTGAGTAATATTTTTCATTATTTAAATCATTATTTTAAATAATTTTTATCTATTAATTTTATTTTATTTAGTTATTCTTTTTAATTTAATAAAAAACTATTTAAACCTTTAACACCATATATAATAATGGATGAAAGAAATAAACCTAATTTTGAAAATGTACATTGGGCTGATAATTCAGCGAAGAGAGTAATTGAAGCATTTCCTGATAAGGAAGTATATACTGTAGCTTCAGGGATTACTCCTTCAGGAATTATTCACGTTGGACATTTTAGAGAATTAATTACTTCTGAATTAGTTAGAAGAGCGTTAGAAGATAAAGGATATAAAACTAAATTTATTTATTCTTGGGATAGTTATGATGCATTTAGAAAAGTGCCTTCTAACTTACCTGAAAACTATTCACAATATTTAAGATTACCTGATGCAAGTGTACCTGATGAATTTGGGTGTCATGAAAGTTTTGCGCATCATTTTATGAAAACAGCTGAGAAAAGTTTTGCACCTTTTAATTTTCCTATTGAGTATCAATATCAACATGAGTTACAAACTTCTGGAATTTATGCTGATGGGATTAAAAAATATTTAAATAAAGTTCCTCAAATTAAAGAGCTTATTAATAAATTTCGAACTGAAGACAGGCAACTTGCAGATGATTGGTTACCTGTTGAATTATATAGTGAGAAAACAGGAAAAGATACAACAACTATTACTAATTATGATGGCGAGTATGGATTTACATATAAATGTAATGAGACTGGATTTGAAAATACTATTGATATTCGTAAAACTGCTATTGTAAAACTTTCTTGGAGATTAGATTGGCCAATGCGTTGGGCTTATTATGGTGTATGTTTTGAACCTGGTGGAAAAGATCATTCAACTCCTGGTGGAAGTTTTGATACTTCAAAAGATACAATTAGATTAGTTTCTGGTGTTGAGCCTCCAGTGTATACAGCTTATGAGTTTGTTCGTATGAAAGGATTTGGAGGTAAAATTTCAAGTTCAAAAGGTAATGGTGCAACTGTTGGAGATGTTTTACAAATTTATACTCCTGAAATAATTATGTTTATTTTTACTGGGACTCGACCTAATGCTGAGTTTTCAATTTCTTTTGATGTTGATGTGATTAAAGTTTATGAAGACTTTGATAAATTAGAAAGATTTTATTATGGTTTAACGGAAGAGAAAAATCCTAAAAAATCTGCTAATATGAAAAGAATTTATGAATTATCTATGGTTTCTGATAAAGATGGAAATCGAGCAGTTCAAAAGGAAATGCCAGTTCAACCTAGTTTTCGTCATTTAACTACAATTGCTCAAAGTTGTTCTTTTGATATTGATAAAATTATTTCAAGTTTTGGTGATGAGATTAAGACTGATTTTGATAGGGCTCGTGTTATTGATAGGGTTACATGTGTGAAGCATTGGTTATCTATGTATGCACCTGAGGATATGAAGTTTTCAATTAATAAAACAGTGAGTTCTGATTTTATTGCTAGTATGTCTGCTAATGAGAAAGCTGCTGTTAAAGATGTGGCTGCTTGTTTGATGAACTTTGATGATGGGCGTGCTTTGATGGGCGAGTTTAAGAATATTATTGAAAAACATAGTTTAGTTCCTATGGATTTTTTTAAGTTAATGTATAATTTAATTATTAGTAAAGATAAAGGTCCAAAATTAGCTGGATTTATGATTGAAAATAAAAATTTAATGATTAGTTTATTGAACGAAGTTCAATAAAATTTATTTTTTTACTTTCGAACAAATTTTGAAATTGATGCTTTTTGTCCAGAGCACTATTTTTTCTTAGGTGGAGGAGACATATATTCTACCTCGACTAGAAAAAACTGCAATCTGAACAAAAACTCTCCTAAGTTTAGACATTTTTCAATTTTTATTTATTTCTTCCTTTATTTTTTGTTTCTTGGTAATAATTTTAAAATTATCTGTGCGAAGCACAAATAAATCTAAACATACAACCAACAGTTAAAGGTGAAGATACAAGTGATTACTCTGGACACGGTACACATGTTGCAGGAATTATAAGTGGACAAAATAAATATATGAGTGGTGTTGCACCTGACTCAGAAATTGTAAACATTAAAGTTTTAGATAGGCGTGGAGGTGGAAGTACATTTACAATAGTTCAAGGTATTGAGAATTACGCAAATCCAGAGGATTTACTAACCTATCAGGAGATAGTAGTGTAGACTACTAAATTTTAAGGGTTCAAAGAATTCTCTCCTTAAACTTTAGAAGTATACAAAACTCTCTATTAATTATGCGATTGAAAATAAAGTAGATATTATAGTAACAATGATTATTAATGAAAATTTCAAAGAAATTTACAGATAAATCATTCTTGGCACATTGTCAACAAGTTTGACAACGCTAAGGTTATAAATTCAGGAATTGTTGTAGTTGTTGCGAGTGGGAACTGTGGAAGTGGGTATTGTTCTAACTTTTATGGTGTGATGGTTCCTGGGTCGAGCAAGGATGTGATTACTGCTCGTGCTGTTCATAACTTTTATAAATCTTAAATGTGTTTTTTTATTATGGGTTTGAAAGTGTTAGGACTTGTAGCTTTATTATTTTCTTCTAATGTTTTAGGAAATAATTCCTGTGCTAATGAGTATTTAGGATTAAGTGAAATTGAAGTAATCTATGAACATGATAAATGTGTTGATGATATGTTTGATAATGTAGTTAGGTATGCTGGCGCTAAATTTGTTCTTAAAACTTTAGAAAAAATTGGACAAAAAGAAAATGCTGAAAATTTATTTGAGGGGTTAACTTCTTTAGTTACATATGATACGCCGTGGGCTCAAATTACATTTCTTGGAAATGGTTTTTTTATTAGGGATGAAAATAAGTTTTATTTTACAATAAAAGTTAAAAAAACAGGTGATGAGTATCATGCTGGACTTCAACTAATAATTCCTTTATAATTTTTATTTTGTTTATATGAGGTTCCATTTTTGAGCTATTTGAAATAATTTTCCATCATCAACTGAATGTCCTATTACATCACATAATTTCCAGAATAAATCACCTATTCCTTCTCTGTCGTACTGGGTGCTAAAATTAGTTTCTTTGAGGTTACCAGTATATTTTTTAGAGAATATATTATTTTTTTCACTAACTATAACATAATCTGAGGGCAATACATTAAGGAATTGTTTAGTTAATTTTTTTCCTACTGGTTGAAATGGATTTTTTGGAAATAATTTTGTTGGTACAACTTTATCTAATATTCCTTCTCCTATATCTACATATAATCCGATTCCAATTGGATATGCTCCCATCATATTTAATAATTGATTAACGTATCCTGGATGTAATAACATTTCATCTAACTTATTTCCATCTTTATCTCTTTTATTAGTTTTTGAACTTATTAATAAATTATCATATGCTCGTAATGGTGAGTCTTCAGGATTTAAAGGTTCTTTAGGTAAAATTAAATTTGTGTATCTTTGGACAACTTTAATTAAATCTCCCATTTCTCCTTTTTGAGAATACATTGATTTTAATATTGACAGAGTAAATTTATTTTTTTCTTTTTCTTCTTTTTCAAATATTCTTTTTTCTTCTTGGTGATTAAATTTGTGTGTTGTTACATCTTTACTTTCAGTTAAAAATTTAATTGCATTTATTTTACTTTCATTAATTAGTTCTTTTCTTAATTCGTTATTTTTTTTTTTCAATTCTTCTATTTTAATTTTATTTCCTTTACTCTTTTTCATTTCAATAAGGTTTATATCTAACTTTTTTTTCAATTCTTTAGTATTTCTGTATTGCATAGATATAAAATATGTATATGCTGCTTTGATTATTGGAGCATAGATATCTGTTTTTATTAAATCGTCTAATTTTTTATCTTTTATATCGGAATCTTGATTCTCATTATATCTTTGGTAAACTTTATTCATATATTCATTTTTAAATCTACTTTTTTCATTTTTAAATCTAATCATTGCACATAATAATGTACTAAAATATGCTGGTTTTCTTTCTTCACTTAGTGCTGGTTGGTTTTCGTCATCTTTTCTTGGGTGCATTGCTAATGTTATACATAAAATTTTTTCTAAATCAAGTGTACTGTCTATTTGGTTTGATATTTGATAAGATACGTTATCAAGAATTTTGAATGGTAATTCTTTATTATATGTAATTCTTGTTTCTAATCTCTTTTCTTCAATTTCTTCACTTTTAATTTTTTTCCCTATACTTATTCTTTCTTCTTTAGATTTAGTTGAGTCTTTTTTTTTACTTTCTAATTTTTTAATTTTTTCTTTAGTACTTTCTAATTCTTCTATTTCTTTTAAATTATTTTGAATATTTGATTCCTTGACTCTATATTGTAAACCTTCAAATAATCTTCCTAAATTTTTTACTCTTCTTATATTTGTTATATCTTTAGGATTAACTGTTGTTAAAAGTGTTCTTGTGAACTTATCTCTATTTAACGGGTTTACATCTGACATAATCACTTCACCACTTTTAAGTTTATAAATTTTATGTGACTCTTATAATGTTTAGTTTAATTTAGTTTTTATTGATTTAATATTATTTATTTTTAAAAACTCTTCAATTTGCTTAGTTTGATTTATTGGTACTTTAATTTCAAATTTACATACATTATCAAATTCTTTTTTTGATATTTCTATTTTATTTTTATTTGTAAAAGTTTCAATTAATTTTATTTTTTCGTATTCAAATTCTACTGTATATTTATCACAAATTTTGAGTTCAATGATTTTATTTTCTAATTCAATTACGTTTTTAGCTGTTGTGCTGAACGCTTTTGTTAAACCTCCAACTCCAAGTTTAATTCCTCCAAAGTATCGCACGACACAGATTAATATGTTTTGTAGCTCTTTTCCTTTTATCTCGAAATAAATAGGTTTCCCTGCGCTTCCAGTTGGTTCTCCATCGTCACTGAATCCAATTTCTTGATTTAGTATTCCAACTCTGAATGCGTGTGCTATGTGGTTTGATTTAGAGTGTTCTAATTTTAATTGTTTTATTATTTTTTTGATTTTATCTCTTGAATTTATTTTAAATGTGTATGCGATGAATTTTGATTTTTGGGTTTGGTGCGTGTAGGTTGAATTTGATTGCAGTGTTTTGTATGTAGTTTTCATTTTTAATTTAACTTTTATTTATTTTTATTTGAAGTATAGTTTAACTATTTATTAAAGTTCAATTACTAATTCTTCATTAATTGTTGTTGTTTGATTTTGTAGATTAGTTTTCAGATTATTTATTTCTTGTTTTTGTTTTGAAAATAGAACTTCAATCTTTGTAATTAGTTTATCTATTTTATTTACTGATGTTTTCTTATTTTTATTTTTTTCTAAATTTAATTCTTCTAATTTATTTTCTTCTATTTCTAATTTTTCTTTTAGTATTATTTGTTTAGGATTTAATGTGTCTAATTTTAGTTCTTCTACTTCTTGGATTTTTTCTATTTCTTCTAGTGATTGATTAATATGGATTAATTGTTTTAAATTGCTTTGATGATTCTTATCTAATTTGTTAAAGTATATCTCTCTTTCTTTTTTTACATTTTCAATTTTTAAATTTCTTTCTTTTAAGTTTGTAATTTCTATTAATTGTTTAGAAACTTTGTACTTTAATGTATTTGATTTTCTATAATAACTTAATCCTAATGTTACAATAAATAATAATGGATTAATTTCTTTTTGAACTCCTAGTTTAATTTTTTCTTTTAATATTTTAATGTGCGCTGTTAACATTTCAATTTTATAATCGTTCTTTTCTAGTTTTTCTTCAAGTACTTCTATTTGAGATTTTAGTCTTTCTTTGATTGAGTATTTATTTTGATGTTTCTTTTTAGATATGTCAATTTTTATTTGTTCTTTTTGCTCGTTAAATGTTACAAGTTTTTGTTGACATTTGTTTAGTATTTTTTTAATTGGGTTTAATTTTTCTAATTTGAATTGTTTTAGTTTTAGTTTTGATTTTTCTAATTTTTCTTTTTGTTTAGTTATTTTTTCATTTAATTTGTTTGTTGATTGTGTTGTGTTTTGCGTTGTTGATTTTGTGTATATCTTGATTTGATTTTTTAATGTTTTAAATTGAGAATTATTTTTAATTTGAATTTCAATTTGTTTTATGATTTCATATGAATTTATTGCAGAGATGAAATCATAGTTGTCTTGTTTTGGTTGTTTAGCTTTTAATTTATTATTGTTATAATTTTTCTCAATATTTTTGATTTTAGATTTGTTTACTTTATTGTTCTCAATTATACCTCTTATTTTAACATTATTTTTATTTTCTAGTATTTTATTTAGTTCTTCTATGATTTTTTTATTTGTATTAATTTTATTTTTTTTATCAAAATTAATTTTTGGTAAATGTTCTAATATATTAAATTCAATTTCTGTTAATTTATTTGAGAAAATTCTGTTGGATTGGGCGTAATATATCTGTTTTATCATTTTGTTATCTTTTATATATTTTTTATTGGTTGTAGTTATTTATAATTTTTTGTTTTTTTTGCCTGTGTATTTAGTTGTTTTTTTTGGATTTTTGAAAGTTTCTCTTGGGTAAGTAGTGATAAATTTTTTTAAAGCAATTATTTACTAAAGTACTATAATATAAAATGGTATTCGGATTAATGGATTTTTTAATGGGGAAGAAAAAAAAGACAGCAACTTCTAAAGTTGGTGCGGTTTCTACTCCTAATGTACAAGCGGGGGTTCAACCTGTTGCGCAAGCTGTGGTTCAACCAGATGGAGTTAATGTTGTAACTCCTAATGTTGAGGTTACTCAACAACCTGTGGCTCAGCCAGTTGCTCAACCTGCTGCTGATGCTGCTGGTGTTCAACAACCTGCTGCTGGTGTTCAGTTTGTAGACTCAAACGCTGCTGCTGGGGCAAGTCCTGATGCTGCGGCTGCTGGTGTTCAACCTACTGCGAAAGCTGAAAATGTTCCAGGTTCAACTCCTGCTGCTGGACATGCTGCTAAACCAAGGCCTGCTTCTCATGGTGGTAAGAAATCAATTTCTGAAGTTATTCATAAATTACATAATGAGTTATCTGAATTAAAAGATAGGTCTACAAAATTAGTTACTGATATTAATGATGTTGATAATCGTATGACTGAGATGAGTCATAAAGTTGAATCTCTTGAAGATAATAGAAAAGTTAATGATGAAAAAATGTCTGAGATGGAAGAAAATATGACTAAATTTTTATCACTGTATGAATTAATTAATAATCAATATAATCCATTTATTGATAAAGATTCAATTGGGCATCCAGTTGCTAGTCCAGCTACTATTAAAACAAGTACAGAACATCATGAACACGCTGGTTCCAATTCACCATTTTCAAAACCTGATACTACAAAAACTATTAAAGTTCCAACTTCTACAGTTGATGATTTAGATACTGCATTATTAGAACTTGATACTTTAAATATGGAGGAAGCTGCAGGGGATGCTGTTCCTTTAACACAATTAAGAAATAATACAAATTCTTTAGTTGTAATTTTGAGTTGGCTTGAATATTTAATTAAAAAAGTTGGAATTGAAGAAACTAGAAACTCTTTAAGATATTATACTGAGGTTTTAAGATGGATTACTCCTGAGGTGTTCTTTGATTTAGATAAATATTTACGTGGTATGAAGGATAATAAAAAATTAGATGGTGATGAAACTTTAGGTGTTAAAGATCATATTGTATCATTATACTTTATTAGTAAGTTAAATGAGAAAAAGCTTGATGAGAAATTAACAGCTGCTGTTTTACAAATCATTAAGGGGTAAATATTTCGTGTGGAAATGTTTTTATTAATTTTTTTTCAAAAATTAATTCAATTTAAAAATGTTAAATTCTAATAATAAAACTAATAATTGTAAATCTTCGGGTTTATTTTCTTCTAAACGTGGGTTTGGTGGTGTTGCATCTACTTTAATTATGTTTATTGCAATTATTGGTGTAACGACTGGTATGGTTATGAGTTTTCAAAATTATTTTATTCAAACTAAAACAGTTTTAGATTCTCAACAAAAACAAACAAATCAAAAGTTAAAAACTTTTATTACAATTACTAATGTGTTTTATGATGATAGTTCTGATAATTTAAGAATTTATGTTAAAAATACTGGGTCTATTTCTATTGATACTGGATTTGTTGATGTGTTTGTTGATAATGATTTTGAAGGTAATTTATCTACTTATGAGGCTGGAACTACTGATTTGATTGAAAATTTAATTACTGCTGATACGATGTATGTTGATTATCCAGTTGTTTTGATACCTGGTTCTCATAATGTTCGAGTTGTGACTGAGTTAGGGGTTGGGGATAATGTTGATTTTAATGTTAAATAGTTTTTCTTATGGAAAACTTCATTATATTTGTTTTAGATATTTTATTTCTTGGTGGTTTAAAAAATGAGTGGATTTTCTGGAGTTATTGGTTTTGTTTTTACTTTTTTAGTTTTAATGAGTGTTTTTATTGGAATTTATTTTGTTTTTATTTCTCAAATTGCAACAACTAAAGATTTGTTTGATGATAATATTGATAAAACTGTGAAAAATTTACGTGAGGAGTATAATGTTGAAAATGTATATCTAAGTTCTGGGAGACTTGAGTTAAATATTAAAAATTTAGGTAAAGGACATTTGTATTATGGTTATGGTGGTGAGAGTTGTTTTGATTATTTTGTCAATTCTGATTTTAAACAGAAAACTAATGTTGAGTTTTCCCCTATTGGATATTCTTTATCTGCGAATTATTATTTTATTGAGTCTGGAAAAAATGGACAATTATTTATGAGTTATGATTCAATGAACTTTGGACTTGAGAGCGTAAAGTTAATTAGTTGTAATGGGAATGAGTTTGAGTTTGTTATTGATTCTTTAAAACTTGATTGGATGGATAATGATTATAATTTTAGAGCTGATTTATCGAGTGGAACTGAATCATTTGATAGAGAAAATGAAGTAATTAGTTATAATTTAACTGGTTCTGATTTTAATTCAACTTATTATGAAAATTTGGATTTAAATGTTGTGTGCGCTGCCTCGAACTTTGAGTTGTTGAATGTGCCTTTTGATAATTACTCTGTTGCGCCAGCTGATTATGGGTTAAAAGATTATACTTTAGTATCTGGTGATTTACTGTTTGAAGATTCAGCTGACCCTAATGTTACAAATGGGATTATTTTGAAAGGTATGAACTTTGATGTTGGTGATAAGGTTTCAATTCCTAATTTTGATTTTACTGATAGTGCTTCTAAAACTATTTCTTTTTGGTTTAAGTCAGATTCTGATTTAAGTTCTTCTTCAAATAAAAAAGATTTATTTAATTTTGGTTATGAGTATTATATTGGATTTAATCATAAAAATCAAGGAAAAATGGGATTTTATAGGTATAACTCATCAAATGATATTACTTTTAGTTTAAGTAGTTCTATTACGTCTTGGACAAAGGATACTTGGTATAATGTTATCTTTGTAATTACTGACTCTAATTCTCATAAAATTTATGTTGATGGGGATGTTGATAATACTTTAAGTTCTACTTTAGTTGGTAGTTCTAGTCTTGGACTTGTTGTGGGGAATATAGAATAAAATGATTAAAAAATTTATCAATTTTTTAATTATTTTAAATGTTGTATTTTTTAGTATTTTTAGTTTAGGGTTTTCTTATGATTCTGATTTAGGTGGTAGTGATGTTTTAGTTTTAGACGAGATTAAGATTTATAATATTGCTTTAAATGATTCGCAGGTTAAGGATTTATATTTGAATCAATTCAGGAGTATTGTTTTATCTACTAATGTTGTGCGTTATGATAGGGCTGCTAATGAATTAGATATTGATGTTACGTTTCCTTTTATTGATAAGTCTAGTGATTTGATGTGTTATCTTTATTATTCTTCTAAATAATTTTTCTCTTGCTCTTCGCTTTGCGGAGTTTCCATATTTGTACAATAATTCCATTTTTCTTCAAATGGACAGATGTATACTCTAGTCCATTCAAAGAAAATTGTAATTCTTGAAAAAATCTGAAAACGAAGTTTTAAAATTAAACAAATTTGGCTGTCGCTTGTGTTTCTGCTATCAAGAAATTTGAAAGAAATTTCTAGGCTGTTGTGAAATCAAAGAGTTTCACAAATTTTTGTTTTATGTTCTTCTTATTTACTGTTCTAGTATCATTTATTTTTTATAAACTTGTTAATAATGAAAGAACATTATAATCTAGTTTAGTTAATTTCTTATTATGGTTGCATCTGATAGAGGATATTATTCAATTGCTTTGGAACGTGACGAGTTAAATCGTTATTTTGGTGGTGGTCTTCCTAAGAGTTCTCTGATTTTGCTTGAGGGTGTTGATGGTGCTGGAAAAAGTATTTTATGTCAACGGTTAACTTACGCTTTATTAAAAAATGATATTAAGATAACTTATATTTCTACTGAATTAAATACTTTAGATTTTATTAAACAAATGGATTCTTTAAAGTATGGGATTGCAGGTCCTATGCTTGATAGAAAATTATTATTCTTAACTATGGTTCCTTTTTTAGGTAAAGTGAAATTTAATAAGGATGAAGATTTTGTTGATAGGATTATTAAAGAGAAAAGAATTTTTGATAGTGATATAATTATTTTTGATACTATGAGTTTTTTGTTTATTAAAAAAAATGATACTGATGAAGCTTATTTTAAAATTGTTAATTTTTTTAGAAGTTTAAATAATTTGAATAAAACAGTTCTTTTTACAATCGACCCTAGTCATTTGGATGAAAAGTTTTTAACTTTATTACGTTCTGTTTCTGATTTGTATATTAATTGTGAGATTAAAAACTTTGGTGGTGAACTTGTGCGTGCGATGGTGATTAAGAGATTTAAGAGACCTAAAGATTTGTATATGAGTACTATTCCGTTTCGTGTAGAGCCTGCTGAAGGTTTGATTATTGAGATTGGTGGGTTTAGTTAAATTCTTATTTTTCTATTTTATTATGCTTTCGAAGTACGTTTTTAAACGAATGCTTTTTGTCTAGAGTACTCACTTTTTTAGAATTGGATAGATATATATTCTAATCCAATTCAAAAAGCAAGCACTCTAAACAAAAATCCTCCTAAATTCATCGTTTTTTGTATTGGGATTGTTTTTATTTATTTGTCTTGGTGTTATTTCCAAAAGTATATAAAGACAATTTGATTTATTTTTACTGAGAAGAAAGAGATGAGAAGCGACTTTATGTCGTGGAGTATGCTCTTTTCTAAGTAAGTTTACTTTTTCTTTCTTCGCAAATAAAATATTTATACTAAATTTTTATTATTTGATGAGGAAACTTATTAACTAATTTGAGATTTATTTTTTAGATATTTGAGGTTTTATAACAAAAAATGGAAGATGTTAAACAAGTAACAATTGAAGCAGAGACTGCTCCAAATGAACTTAAAGGATTTTCAAAGAAATTTGTTAAAAGATCAAAGGACAAGAGATCAGAAGATCAAAATGTTATTGATTTATTAACTTTTAACAGAGAGAACAAGTTAGTTTTCGGTGCTAAAATCGCTGAGAAACTATTTAAGGCAAGTAAAGTTACAAAGATTTATACATCTAGTAACCCACATGGATTAACTTTAGAAAAAATTAAACATTACGGTACTTTAGCGAATGTTGAAATTATTGCTTTAGAGTTAGATAATTCAGAACTTGGACAAAAATTAGGTAAACCATTCAATATTTCAATGGTTACTGTGAGGATTTAAAAATGGGAAAAAAGACTAACGGATTATTCGCAGCTAAGAAATTAATTGCAAATCGTAAGAAGTTTAAAATGACTAGAGTTGATCCTTTAAAGAAAGCTAGATACGATCCATTGGAATGTTCATCTCAAGCTAAAGGTATTGTTTTAGAAAAAACTGAAAGAGAAGCTAAACAACCAAATTCTGCTTTAAGAAAGTGTTGCGTTGTACAATTATCCAAAAACGGTAAATCCGTTGCAGCATTCCTACCAGGAAATAACGCATCAAAGTTCGTTAATGAACACGATGAAGTTATGATTGAAGGAATTGGTGGAATTAAAGGAAAGTCTAAAGGAGATATTCCAGGTATTCGTTGGAGAGTTATCCATGTTAATGGTCAATCATTAAAAGCGTTAATTCACGGTAAATTAGAGAGGGCAAGAAAGTAAAATGGTTGAAGAAATTAAATTATTTAATAAGTGGTCATTTGCTGGCGTTGTTGTAACTGATATTGGGATTAAACCTTATATTAATATTGAACCAATTGTAGTTCCTAGAACTAATGGTTATTACCACAATACACCTTTCTATAAAACGAAAGTTAATATTGTTGAAAGAATTATGAACAGAATTAATGTTTGTGGTCACAAAGGTAAGAGACATAGACAATCATCTGGTCACAATACTGGTAAGGCTAAGACATCAATGAACACTGTTCTTGCTGTTTTAACAAAATTAGAGGAAAAAACAAAAACTAATCCTATTCAAGTTTTAGTTAGTGCTATTGAGAACGCTTCACCTCGTGAAGAAGTTATCACAATTGAAAGAGCAGGAGCTAGATACGCTCAAGCTGTAGATATTGGTCCTCAAAGAAGAGTAGATTTAGTTATTAGATATATTTGTCAAGGAGCTTCATATAAATCATTTAACAAACAAAAGTCAATTGTGGCTGCGTTAGTTGAAGAAATTATGGACTGTTACGAAAAGGGTAACGCTTCAATGGCTATGTCAAAAAGAGCAGAAATCGAAAAGATGGCTGCATCTGCTAAATAGAGTAGTTAGTAAATATTAAACCTCAAATAAATAAAAATTTATTTTTATTTGTTTTTGATTTGATAAATTAAACATAAAAAATGACGAACGAAATAAAAACAGGAACAACTTGTATTGGGTTTCTCTTCAAAGGAGGAGTAATCGTTGCTGCGGATAGGAGAATTACAACTTATAAGATTGAATCTGATAGTTTTACGAAATTATTTGATGTATCTAGTAATGTTGTGTCAACTGTCGCTGGACATGTGAGTGCTGCACAGCTTTTTTTAAGAAACTTAAAAAGTGAAGTTAAGTTATTAGAGATGAAAAAGGAAAGAAATGCGAGAGTTATGGAAGTAGCTTCAATTTTAAATTCTTATCAACTTGGTGCTAGAGAATCTGGCGCTGTACTTGCTTCAATTATGGGTGGATATGATGAAAAGGATGGTGTATCTTTGTTTGAATTAGGTCCTGATGGTTCAATGTTAAATCATAGACCTTATGTTGCTGATGGTTCAGGTAGTATTTTTGTAAAGAGTGTTTTAGATACTGTATACAAACCAAATATGTCTGAAAAAGAATCTTTAGATTTACTTGAAAAATGCTTTAAAGTTGCTTTTAAGAATGATAGTTCTAGTGGTGGAGGTTATATCGCTAAAATTGTTACTAAAGATGGAATAAGGGAAGTTCAACGAAAAGTCGTTAAAACTGAACTTGTGAATGAGTGAAAATAATTGAAAAATGAACGTTATATCAGATTTCGAAAACAAATTACTTGGGAGAAGAGAAGTTAAAGTAACTATCGAAAACTCAGAGGCTACTATTACTAGAGTCGATGCGAAATCTCAAGTTGTGAAAAAGTTTAATGCTGAAGAAGACTTAGTTATTATTGAAAATATTGGTTCAAGATACGGAAACGCAAATGTTACTGTGACTGCTTGTATTTATGATGACAAAGAAACTTTAGAAAAGGTTACTGCGAAGCATATTGCTAAGAGAAATGTAACTAAAAAAGCTGATGGGGCTGAGGAATAAAAATGACTCGGTATAAACATCCTGCTAAAAAGGCTAGATTAATTAAAGCGGCTAGGAACACTAAATGGGCTCCTATGTTTGCAATTATTAAA
The DNA here is from genome assembly GCA_013215525.1 of Nanoarchaeales archaeon. Taxonomy (GTDB): domain Archaea; phylum Nanobdellota; class Nanobdellia; order Woesearchaeales; family UBA583; genus UBA583. Next base: position 16,169 of record JABSQY010000016.1, read on the forward strand.
AAGTTTGGAGTCGGTAAAAAGATTCACCCTTCACACTTAGGTATGAAGAGATCTTGGAGAAGAAACAAGTTAAAGGTTTAATTTTGCTTTTGCAAAATTAAATTTTTAAATTGTTTATTCAACAATTTTTAGAGTAATAAGTTTAATATATATTTCTGAGTATTATTTTTTATGAGTTCAAATTTTATTATTTCTGATGAAAAAAAGTTTAATATTTTAAAAGAAAAATTAATTTTAGGAGGTTTTTCTGATTTGTTTATAATTGCAGATTTTGATAGAACTATTACAAAATGTTTTGTTAATGGGAAAATGGTTTCTTCTTTAGCTTCAATTTTAAGAATCGACAAATTATTATCAACTATTTTTTTAAAGGAATCGGATGATTTATTTAATCAGTTTCATCCTTTTGAAATATCTCATAATTTGTCAATTGGTGAAAAAATGTCAATTATGGAAATATAGTGGGAAAAATCATCTGATTTATTTGTGAAATATGAATTAAATAAACTGGATTTGAATATTTTATCTAAATCTTCAAATGTTGTAATTAGAAAATATTTAGATAATTGTTTGGATATTTTAAGTTTTAATTCAGTTCCTTTTATTATCTTGTCAGCTAGTTGTATTGGAGATGATAGTATCATTTCTTGTATGAATTATAAAAAGTTAAATTTTGATATTGTTGATATTGTTTCAAATAAATTTATTTGGGATGAAAAAGGATTTGCAAAACATTTAATAAAACCACATATCCATACTTTTAATAAATCTGGAATTTCTATTAAAAATAATATTAATATATTTACAAAAATTAGAACTAGAAAAAATATAATTTTAATTGGGGATAGTTTGGGTGATTGTCATATGGCTGATGGATTGGAATATAATAATATTTTAAAAATTGGATTTTTAAATTCAGATGTAGAAACTAAACTTGAAACTTATAAAAAACATTTTGATGTTGTAATTACAAATGACTCTGATTTTAGTTTTATTTATGATTTATTAAAAGAATTAAAATAATTTGTGTAATAATTATTAAACTTACTTATTGTATTTTTGTGGAAGGCAATACTTTAAAAGCAATTTTTGTTTTTTTCTATTATGGAAATTAAAAACTCTGCGAAGGGTATGTTTGTAGTTGTAATTGGACCTTCTGGGGTTGGGAAAAATACCATGGCTAGTATGCTTATGGATAAACATCCTGATATGATATTTTCGGTTTCAGCGACAACTAGGAAAATTCGTGGTGATGAGGTTGACGGTGTTAATTATTATTATTTGAGTGAAGAAGATTTTAAAAATAAAATAAAGAATGATGAATTTGTTGAGTGGGCAATTTATGCTGATAATTATTATGGAACTTTAAAAAAACCAATTTTTGATGCAATTAATTCAGATAAAATTATTATTGCTGATATCGAATATCAAGGTCTTTTACAAATGAATAAACTTTTACCTTCTAAAAATATTGTTTCAATTTTTCTTCTACCTCCTTCTGATGATGTTTTAATTAAAAGACTTAAAGCTAGGACTAACATTTCCGATATTGCGGTAAAGAATCGTATTGCGGCAATAAAAGGAGAATTAGTTTATTCAGATGTTGCAACAGTTAAATTTGAACCTATTGATGGGGATATTGATGGTTCTTTTGAAAAGTTTGATGAACTTGCAAATAAATATATTTTTAATAATATTTAATTTTTTGGTTTAAATTTAATTATTTCTTTTTTTAATTTTAAAATTAACTCTTCAGAATTATTATATTCTATAAATTTGTCTGATACAAATTTAATTGAGTTGGAGTAATTTGAATTTTTTTTGTATATACAAATTATATTTTTTTTAAATGTTTCAGCTCTTCCGAGTTCAATTCCTAGTCCTGTTGAGGGTTGCGAAATTTCGGCAATTATCAAATCTGATTCTTTAATTATATTTGAGGTGTTATTTTGTATGTTATTTCTGTCATGTGGGAAAAATATTTCGTGTTGGTTGTTAGAATTAAATTCTTTTAATGGTTTATATAATTCATTTTCATAATCATAATCTTTTGGGTGACAGACATATATCTTCATAATTATTGTTTAGACTTTATATTTATAAATATGTAGTTTCTAAAATTAATGAGATAATTAATTCTTCTAATTTAAAATAATTTTTTACTTTAGAATAAAAAAAGTCATTTCCAGACAAGTCTGGAACATACTTTGAAAGTGAGTTGAAAGTTTTATCTATCAATTCAATAATACTTTATATTTTTTAAAGTTTAAATACTTTTTCTATAATTATATTGTAGTGTAATTATACTATTTTTATTAGTTTAATTTTATTTTTTAGAATTAATTTGTTAAATAGTATAATTATTTGATTAAATCAAATAATTATGCTAAAAATACTAAAAATATACTTTCAATAAAGTTTGGATTAATTGCTCCAATAATTGTTAGAACAATTCCAATTACTAAAAATGGAATCATTAAAACAGTTAAACTTTGTCCGAATGAAAATTTGTAAATTGTTGAAATTGATACAAACATTGTATATAAAAAATATGCAAAGAATACACCAAATAAAATTGCTCCTAATTGAAATCCTACTGCTAAACTTAATGCGCAAATGATTAAGATTATAATTGAATATACAATTGCTGTGTGAAAACCAACTGAGATTAGTGGTCTTACGTGATTTTTCGCATTTAGTAATTCTGCTGTAATTCCAAAGAATCCATAGATTAAATACACTTTTAGATTAAATATAAATGGATATACCATTAATAGTCCAAAGAACACTTCCATGTTTAATGCTCTGTCTCCAATTGAGTAACCTCCCATAATTATTCCTATTAAATATACAAATAATACAATAATGTAATTTAGAAATAATGTACTTAGAAAGATTTCTTCAAGGTCCTTTTCTCTTGATACAGTTCTAATTGTTGGTCTGTCGAATCCAAGGATTCTAAGCCCTTCAGCTAATGATTTTAGTATGTACATAGTAATTGTGTACTTTTTTTCATTATATTATTTATTCATTATTTTTCAATGATTAATTTTACTTTTTTTATTACTAAATTTATTTTTATTATGTTCTCGAATATGTTTTTAAACGAATACTTTTTCACCAATATACTAATTTTTTCATTGTGGAAAGATATATACTCTAATCCACAATAAAAAAATCAGCATCTTGATAAAAAATTATTCTAAGTTCAGACCTCTTAGTTTTCCGAACATATTTATTTACTTATTTATGTCTATTTTTTATCTAATTTTTGATATAAAATTATGTGTATTTTTCAATCAAAGAAGTGATTTATAATTCTCTTTAGTTTTTAATAAGCTTTTTTTTCATTTATTTTTGTTCTTTTTTCGAATTTTATTGTTTTATAGCGTGTAGTTAAAGATGTGAATTTGTGAAATAAAAAAACTAGGGTGTTGTTACTGTGTCGTATTTTTTGGACAAGATTTAAAAAGGGTAAACTGTTTTTTATTACTATTACTATGTTCAGTATTGAACAAAGTAAATCCTTAGTTTAGGCAATATCAATTATTAGGTGTCCAAAGTGATGCGTCATATTTTGATTTAATTGATAACCTAGTAAGGCAATAACTTAAAAAAAATGGCAAGTAGTAGTACGAGAAAAAGAGGTAGTAAGGCGTTCTGGCCACGTGTTAGAGCATTAAAGCCTACTGCAGTAGTAAATAGTTGGCAGTCCTGTAAAGCGACTGGTGAAGCTAACTTATTAGGATTTCCAGCATACAAAGCAGGAATGACTAATGTTGGTGTAATTGATAATTTTTCACATACTTTAACAAAAGGTACTGAAATTAATGTTCCTGTAACAGTTTTAGAAGTTCCTGCAGTAAAGATTTTATCTGTAAGATTATTCGCAAATGATGAATATGAAAACTTACAAGTTGTAAAGGAAGTTTCCGCTGCAATTAAAGATAAGAATTTAGCTAAAAAATTAGATCTACAAAAGAAAGAGTCTGCGGCTCCTTCAGTTGAAGAATTAATTGAATTTGCTGAATCTGCTGAAGTTAGACAAATTAGAGTAAAAGTTGCGACAACTCCAGTTGAGGCTGGTGTTTCAAAGAAGAAACCTGAAGTTTTAGAACTAGGTGTTTCTGGGTCTATTCAAGACGCAATTACTTTTGCTTTATCAATTTTAGGAAACGATGTGAAAGCGTCATCAGTTCTAAAGGCTGGTCAATTAGTTGATTCTCATGGAATTACTATTGGTAAAGGTTTTACTGGAGCTGTAAAAAGATTTGGAGTTAAGTTAACTTCTCATAAATCCGAAAAAACAAGAAGACACGCAGGAAATGTTGGTGCATGGACTCCTTCAAGAGTTTTAACTACAATTCCTTTAGCTGGACAACATGGATTCCATGAAAGAACAGAGTGGAACAAATGGATTTTAAAGATTTCTGATAATGTTGATGAAATTAATCAAGCTGCTGGATTTAAAAGATATGGTAATGTGAAAACAGAATATCTTGTAATGAAAGGTAGTATCCAAGGACACAAAAAGAGACTTGTAACTTTATCATTAGCTGCAAGACCTAATAAGAGATACCCAAAGGTTGCTCCGGAGATTACATATATTAGAAAATGAAGGCAAATATTATAGACAAAACTGGTAAATCTGTAGGAGATTTTACTTTTGAAAATGTAGCGACAAATGTTCGTGAAGATGTTTTCAAGAAAGCTGTTTTAGCTGAATTTTCTTTATTTAGACAAGAGAAAGGTGCTAAACTAAGTGCTGGAAAGAGACAAACTATTAACAATTCTAAGAGACGTAAAGCTTTTAGAAGTACTTATGGTAAGGGTGGTTCAAGAACTCCTAAGAAAGCTATGTGGGCTAGAGGTTCACAAATTAGATTCGTAGGTGCTTTTGTATCTAATACTCGTGGTGGACGACGTGCTCATCCTCCTAAGGCTGCTGAAAAGATTATGAAATCAATGAATAATAAGGAATGGAATTTTGCTTTATTAACAGGTTATACTGCATCTTTAAATAAAGATTTAGTTGCTGCTAATGGACAAAGAGTACCTGAAAATTATCCAATTGTATTAGACAATTCTGTTGAAGAAATGACTAAAACTGCTGATTTCAAAGCTTTATTAAAGAAAATCGGATTTGAAGAAGAACTTGATAGAACTTCTGAGAGAAAGATTAGAGCTGGACGTGGAACTATGAGAAATAGAACTTACAAAGTTAAGAGAGGACCTTTAGTGGTTGTATCTTCAAGTGAGTCTCCTTTAGTTAAGGCTGCAAGAAACATTCAAGGATTTGATGTTGTATCTGCTGACTTATTATTAGCATGTGATTTTGGTATGAGTGAAAAGCCTGGACGGGCTGTAATTTTTACACAAAAAGCTGCTGAAGAATTTAAAGAGGTTATTAATTCATAAAAATGGCAAAACAAGAAGCAAATGTTGAAGAAGTTTTTAAACAAGAACTTTCAAGACAATTTTATGATGTATTCAAGAGAGTTATTGTAACTGAAAAGGCTACAAGAATGATTGAATTCGAAAACAAGTTAATGTTTGAAGTTGCAAGAGCTGCAACTAAACCAATGATTAAATTGTTAGTTGAGAATGAACTAGGTAAGGCTGTAAAGTCTGTTAATACTGTAAATGCAATTACTGGTGTTAAGAGAGCTATTGTTACTTTCAAAGAAGAAGGTGCTGCATCTGACTTATCATCTAGTCTGGGGTTAATCTAAGATGGGAAAGAGAATTATTCAACAAAGAAGAGGAAGAGGAACTTCAACTTATAGAGCACATACTTTTAGGTCCATTGGACATACAAGTTATAATACCTATAATAAAGAAGGTTCAATTACTGGAGAAATCCTTGAAATTGTACACTCAGCTTATCATAGTGCACCTTTATTAAAGGTAAAGTATGAAGATGGAAAAACTGCTTTAATTCCTTCATTTCATGGAGCATATACTGGACAAACAATTACTGTTAGTCAAGAATTAGATGTTGCTAGAGAAGATATTAAAGAAGGAAGTGCATATTTATTAAAGAACATTCCTGAAGGAACTAGTATTTTTAATATTGAGATTACACCTGGAGATTCTGGGCGTATGGTTAAAGGTGGTGGAAGTGTTGCAACTGTTGTATTCCATACTGAGAAAACTACAAGAATTATGTTACCTTCAAAGAAAGAGAAGACTCTATTAAATACGTGTCGTGCTTTCGTTGGAACGGTTGCTGGTTCAGGTAGAACTGAAAAGCCTTTTATGAAAGCTGGAAATAAATTCCATCACAGAAAGAAGACTAATAAGTTATATCCTAAGGTGTCCGGAGTTGCAATGAGTGCATACGATCACCCTCACGGTTCAACTAGATCATTAAGAAAGGGAAGACCTACACAGTCACCTAGAAACGCACCTCCTGGAAGAAAGGTAGGAATGCTGAGACCTAGACATACGGGGAGAAATAGATAATTAAAATGGCAAACGAAAAACAATTTTTATTTAAAGGTAAGACTATTGAACAGTTAAAAGCTGGTACTTTAGAAGAATTTGCAGCTTTAATTGACTCAACTAGAAGAAGAAAGATGAAGAGAGGTTTTACGACTCAGGAAAACATCTTTTTAGAAAACGTTAGATCAGGAAAGAAAAACATTAAGACACATTGTAGAGACATGTTAGTTTTACCTGAAATGATTGGAATGACTATTGGTGTATACACTGGTAGAGAATTCTTAGAAGTAAGATTAGTTGATGAGATGGTTGGTATGAGATTAGGGGAATTAGCTCCTACTAGAAAGATCGGTGTTGTTCATGCTGGTTCAGCTGCTAAGAAAACGGATGTGAGAAAATAAAATGACTTATAATTACGCATTTCAAAATTTCGATAAGAATACAATGGCTAGATCTCATGGTGCAAACTTAACAATTTCTTTAAAGAAAACTGTTGAGACTGCTAAAGAGCTTTCTGGTAAAAAAGTTTCCACTGCGATTAACTATTTAGAAAGAGTTGCTGATTTAAAGGCAGTTGTTCCGTATAGAAAGTACAGAGGAGAGATGGGACACAAGAGAGGTAAAGGTATTGATACTGGTGGTTTTCCTGTGAAAGTTTCTAATGAGATTGTGACTTTATTAAAGTCTGCTCAAAAGAACGCTGATGATTTAGGTCTAGAAGGTGATTTATATGTTATTTCCGTTTCAGGTAGAAAGGGAGTTTCAAGATATAAACCTGGTAGATATTCAGGTAGAAAGGCTAAGGCTACTTCTGTTGAAGTAATCATTGGAGCTAAACCTGCTAAGAAAGAGGCGAAGAAAAAATGATTGAGAGAAAGATTATTCAAGCTAAGTTAATTGAGTATAAAATTACTGAGTTTGTAAAATCACAATCTGCTGATTTAGCTGTTAAGGCTGTAACTTTTGAGAAGAACCCTATTGGGGAGAGAATCACTATTTACACTTCAACTCCTGGTTTAGTTATTGGTCGTGAAGGAAGTAATATTAAGAAATTAACTATTGCTTTAAAGAAAGAATTTAAGTTTGAGAATCCTCAAATTAAAATTGGTGAAGTTAAGGAAGCTTATTTATCAGCTCCTATTGTTGCTAAGATGATTGCTAATGATTTAGCAAGATTCGGTTCCCAAAAATTTAAGTTATCAGGTTTTAAATCTTTAACTAGAATTATGGATGCTGGTGCTATGGGTTGTGAAATTAAAATTTCAGGTAAATTACCTTCATCAAGAGCAAAGTCTTGGAGATTCCATAAGGGATATTTAAAGAAGACTGGATACGTTTCCGACTTTTTAGTTGACAAAGGTGTTGAATCAGTTACTTTAAAGACTGGTGTAGTTGGTATTAAAGTACAAATTATGCTTCCAGGAACTCCATTACCGGATAAGATTGTTTTCAAAACTGAAGTTGTTGCTCCTGTAACTGCTGAGGCAGAGAAAGTAGCTATTGTTAAGGAAGAAGTGAAAGCTGATTCTAAAACAACAACTGATGTAAAATCTGAAGAAGTTAAAGAAGTTAAAAAAGTACCTGCTAAAAAAGCAGTTGCTAAAAAGACTACTAAAACATCTGAAGTTAAAACTGAAGAGGTTAAAGAAAAATGAAAAAATTAGATTTAATGAATATGAAGTTCGATGATTTAGCTAAGAAATTAGAGGAATTAAAGAAAGACTTATTTAATCTGAGATCAGCTTCTTTAGCTGGTGAAGATTCAATGAAAAAGAAAGCAAAGATTGCAGCTATCAAAAAAGATGTTGCAAGAATTTTAACAAGAATTAATAATAAATAAACATGTTAGATAATACTTGCGCAGTTTGCGGACTTCCTACAGAACTTTGTGTTTGTCAAGAAGTTGAGAAAACTGCATCAAAAATTGAAATTAAGGTTGAGCGTAGAAAGTATGGAAAATTTTGGGCAGTTGTGTCTGGGATTGATTCTGATACGCAAGGTCTTAAGGAATTAGTTAAAAAAATTAAAAATAAAATGGCTGTTGCTGGAACTATTAAAGGAAAGAATATTGAAGTTCTTTTCGGTCGTTCTGATAAGACGAAAATTCTTATTGCGTGTTTGACTGCGGAAGGTTTTGATAGAGCTTCTATTTCCACTACTAGCTTCAAGTAATTTCTTTTGGAAATTATTTTTTTATTTCACTTTCGAAGAAAGTTCTATTTTTATTTTATTAAAATTACTATGTAATTTAGAAGAAAAATGAGATTTTTCTAACTCTTAATTAAAATTAAAATTTTAATGAAGTACTATTTTATTTTGTTTTCGATTATGTTTTGAAACGGATGCTTTTTGTCCAGAGCACTCACTTTTTTAGAATCGCGTAAACGTTGACTTTAATCGCGATTCAAAAAGCAAGCACTCTGAACAAAAATCCTCCTAACTTCATCGTTTTTGTTTTATTTTTTCGTTTTATGTTTATTTGAACTTGTTACTTTATAATTTTATATTTATCTACTTCTATATTTGTTGCACATATCACACAAATTGACTCACAACTTGGAAACAATAATTCACCTTTTACTTTAATTGTTCTATTTTCTAATTCTTTAATATTTTGAATATTTTTGATTAGTATGTCATTTGTTCTATTATTTATTTTTATTGTTAAATAATAATCTATTTCTCCTTTACAATATTTATCTTTTATTAGAATTACATTTCCTTCTAATTCACTAATATTTCTAGATTCATTTGTGTATATAACTTCTAGTATTGAAAATGTTAAAATAATTATTGCTAATGTTAGACTAATTTTCAGATATTTGTTCATATTGTTTTCCAAATTTATTCGTCAAGTAATAATGTGTGATTTTGATATTTTGCTCTAAACATTGTACGTAGTGGTTTCACACTTAAGAACACTGCTCCTATGAAATACCAATGCGTGTCAAGGTTTAATAGTGTTGGGAATTGTTTCACTGCGAGTAATGTTATAAATACAACCATTAATTTTGCTAAACTTATATCTAGGACTGAGAACTTTTGAATTTTATATTCTATCTTTTTTAATAATGTCATAATTACTTTTTGATTTAATTTATTTATATTATTATATTGTGATTTAGCTGTGGTTGTTTCTGAGTTTCAATTTTCAACTATGTAGAAAAATGAAACTGTGTCAAGAAAAAACAATGTTTTTTCTAAGCTTTTGTTAAATCGGAGATGTTAACAAAATTTCAATTTTCAATTATGTAGAAAAATGAAACTGTGTCAAGAAAAAACAATGTTTTTTCTAAGCTTTTGTTAAATCGGAGATGTTAACAAA
>JABSQY010000159.1 GCA_013215525.1 Nanoarchaeales archaeon
ATTATGTAGCAAAGCGAAACGTAGCCAACTGTTACGTGTCCTTGTTGATTTTCTTGTTATGTTTCAATGTTATTTGGTGAGTGCCAAACTCGCATTAATGGAGGATAAGACACGACTAATTTAATATTTATTTTTTTAAATAAAAAACTACTTATATTTACAATAAAAAAAATAGAAAGATAATTTATAAGTAAAAAAATAATTATAGTATTTAATAAAAGTCCATTATTAAGTAAATAAACTGGAATGAAAATTGAAAGTAAAGCCATCGCAAAACTTGAAAATGCAGTAAATTTATAAAAATTTAAAAGGTTTGAATTCTCCATAATAAATAGATAAAAAACTAATTTATAAATTATTAGTTTTTATTCCAAAAGTATTTCAGGTAAATATCTTGTTTTAATTGTTTTATCAAAAAATAAAATCTCATAATTATCAATTAACAAAGGAAACACATTTTTAATCTCTTCAATAATTAAAAACAATTCATTAATATCTTTTGCTAAAATCTCAAAATCTAAATCTCCTAAAAATCCAACACCAGACACCAAGTACAAAACATTAGGATGTGTTAACAAATATTTTCTAAGAGCTGAAACTTTCTCATCATCATAAGAATTAAAATTAAAATATACTTTAAAATAATTTAATCCAATTTTAGAATAATCAATTATAGGTTTATATCCTAAAATTATTCCATTATTTCGCATATTTTTCATACGATACATAACAACTTTTGAGGATACATCTAACTTTAAAGAAATATTAACTAAACTAATCCTCCCATCCTCACATAAACAATCAAGTATTTTTAAATCCAAATTATCATAATTAATTTTACTATCATAATTCTTCTCATCCATAACAATACAATCTCCTTTATCCAACTCATCTAAAAAATTATAATTTAAAATCTCTAATCTTGTAACAATTGATTCTTTTTTATGTTTAATAAATTTTCCATATTTTTTTAAAATTGAATCAGTAACTCCTCTAAAATGTGATAAATCTTTTACGGTAACAGCGCAAGCTAAATCATACTTTCCAAAAAATGAAAAAAACCAAAAAATATTTTTATCATTTTTTAAATCATTAATCATATTTTGTTTTTCAATATCAGAAATATTAGTTAAACTAAATAATAGTCTTCCATAAATAAATCCAAACTTAAAAAAATCAATGACTGGATAAAACCCAGTTATTATTCCTATGATTTTATAATTATCAATTCGAGCAATTACAGATTTTTTAGACAAATTAACAAATTTTGCAATATCTGAATAACTAACACGTCCATTTTGTGATAAACAGTGTAATATTTTATAATCTATTTTATCTAGTTTTTTAATCATAAGAAACAAAAAGAGAATAAACTATATAAACTTTATCCTTTTATGTCTTTTTTTAAAAATTCATTATATATTCAAACTTAACCACTCTAAAGTATGCAAATACACTACATAGCAAAATCTGAAGATTTTTATAAAAGTAAAGAACAAGCGCAAGCATACTTAGATATGTTTGAAAGTAAAGATTATTCAAAAAGAATGGTTTCCGGAGAATTTGGACTACTTCAAAATAATATGGAAACAATATTAGAAAAATTTTCAAACCAAACACACTATGTGGATTTAGGACCAGGTAATGCAGACAAATCAGAATTAATAATAACACACGCAAAAAAACAAGACATGATTAGGTTATACACGGCAATAGATATACAACAAATGTATTTAGAAATTGCAAAAGAAAAAATTGAAAATTTAAAAGTTCCAGTTAAAACATTAGAAACAACATTTGAAACAGGATTAGAACAATTAAAAAATGATCAAACTCAAAAATTTATTTATCTTGGAGCAACACATTGTAATTTTAAACCAGAAGAAATAAATCAAACATTAATTAAAAATATGAA
>JABSQY010000160.1 GCA_013215525.1 Nanoarchaeales archaeon
AATTTTTCTCTTAATATCTAAAACTCAACAACAAAAAAAACAGGAAAAACAAAAAAACGACCTATAAACAGGGAACCTTTTTTTTTATTCATTTTTTCTTTGCAATTACTAATAAAGTTGGACCATTCCCATTTTTAAATCGTTTTTTATTAAAACTAGATAAAATAAAATTTAATTTTTCAGAAACAATAAAAATGATTCCAGATAAACCAGTAAACTCTTTATCAGACACTAAATTAGTAGAATCCATATTATCCATAATATATTGTTTTTTTAAAAGTAATTTTTTTCTACCCATAAAAAATTTTAATGAAGAAAATATTGACTCCCTTAAAGAAATATAAGTATGAAAAAATAAATTTCCTGAACTATCTCCTCTGTAAGTTTCTAAATGTTCAATTTCAAAACCATATTTAGACAATAACTTTGTAATTGTTTTAGGAGAATAATAAAATAAATGAGCAGGAGGAGTTAACCAATCCCAATATTTGCCAAATAATTTGAATTCAGTTGAATTAATATTAGGAATTGTTAAAACTACTCTACCATTAGAATTTAAAATTTTTGAAAAACCTTCGATAACTGGATTTGGATTTGTCACATGTTCTAAAACATCAAACATACAACAAACATCGAAATAATTAGATTTATTATAATAAGAGGACTTATCAAATAAATTATTCTCAACATAAATTCCAAATTTTTTTTTAGCAGTTTCACAAGCACTACTAGATAATTCAACTCCATAAGGTTCAAATTTCATTTTTTTAACTTCATTTAAAAAAAATCCATGTGAAGCTCCAAGTTCAAATATTTTAGAAGTATTTTTTAATCCTAAAGTTTTCAAAAGTTTTAATACCTTTTTACTTTTTAAAATTACTTTTTTTTGTTGAAATAGTGGTACCGCATATTCCCCATTATAATACTCAGTTAAATTTTTTTGAGAAGGTAACGGATTAAAAAATACTAAATCACAAGATTTACAACTAACTAATGTATAAATCTCATCTAACATGTCCTTTGACAATACTTTTTTAAATTTTGAACAATTACAAATTGGACAATTAATTAATTTAGTTTCCATGTTTATTTAATATAAGTAAACTTATTGTTTTTAAAAAAGTTTAGTGTCTTTTCACAAACAAACTCAACACTGATAGCTTTTAATCCATTCATATTTTTATCAACATACTCACTATGATAATCATAAACTCCTCCTTTCGCATAATCTAGATACCATAAATAATCAATTATATGATTTTTTTTATAATCGAAAGGAAATCTTAAATTAGGATCAATTGGACCAAATAAAGCTAATGTTGGAGTTCTCATCAAAATTCCAATATGCATAGGTCCCGAATCAGAGGTAATCATAAAATCAAGAGTTGAAATAAATTGAGGTAACTCAATTAATTTTAATTTAGAAGTAGAATTAAAAATTTTAATTCCCTTATCCAATAAATTTTTTTCAATATAATTATTTAAAATTTCATCAGGACCTGGGCCACCTAACAACACAAAATTAAATTTATCATACAATCTTTCAACTAATGAAATATAATTGTCCTCACTCCATCTACGAGACTCCCAATGTACATTAGTATTAAGTCCAATGATTGGTTTTGAATCATCAAATTGCAAATTTTTTTTAAATTTATTAACATTATTAACAACACTACTTGGATAATTCATACTCATTAAAGTTTTATCAATTTTTAAATTTAAACTATTACAAATATTAAAACCAACATAAGAAAAATGTTTATTTATATCAAATTTTTCAATATCTGAAAATAATTTAAAATTCGAAGTAACCTTAAAACCACCCAAATAACCTAAATGAAATCTACAATTCAGTTTATTTAAATAAGTAACCTGATTTACACTCCTAGCAAGAA
>JABSQY010000161.1 GCA_013215525.1 Nanoarchaeales archaeon
TGTTATGCGAATGCAACGCGCTTCGCTACCGGTAAGAAATAACAAAGCTGACCGGAGTGGCGCTACGCTGCGTTGCCACCCGCAACGACATCATAGCTTAACCGTTGTACAAAATTAAGTTTGATATGAAAAAAATCACAATGCTATTTGTTTTACTATTTATTTTCTCTTGTCAGAAAAATAATTTAGAAGGATTTCTACTAAAAGGTGATGTTAAAGGACTAAATAATTCAACTCTTTTAGTTTTAAAATTTATTGGAGATAATATGGAACTTGATTCAATTTCAGTTTCAAATGACAAGTTTGAATATAAAGGAAATGTTGATGAACCATATTTTGTCCAATTATTGATTAAAGATGGTAAATCAACAAAAGGTAAACTCACTGAATTTATGTTAGAAAATTCAAAAATTGAAATTACAGGAAATTCGATTGAGTATGATAGTGTAAAAGTAAAGGGTTCAAAGTCTGATAAAACTTTAAAAAAATATTTTGCTGATGACAAGTTGTTGAGTGATAAATGGGATAAATTAAAAGTTGATTATGATAAATTTGTGGAAGAAAATGACACGATTAACCGAAAAAAGATTGCAAAACAATTAAATCAAATTGTCCAAGTTGACAAAGTTAACCTTGTTAAAAAATATGTTAGAGAAAACTCTAATTCAAAAATTGGTGCATTAATTCCAAATTTCTGTACAATTGAAAATGAACTAAATCAAAATGATTGGAAAGAGATTTATGAATATTTGACACCGGAAATTAGAGAAACTGGATATGGAAAAAGAATATTAAAAAAACTTGATACGATTAATTAAACTTTGTACAACAATGGCTATAATTAATTGCTCGTTCTCACCTACTAATGAAAATCGTTGCGGATTTTCGGCTTGGTTTGTACTTGCAAAGTTAAGTGCTAAACCACGCAACTACTCATAGCCAAAGCCGTTGGCAGTAATAAATAACACTCAAAAACAAATTAATGAAAAACAAAATTATTCTTTCAGTATGCTTTTTAGGTATCTCTTTTTTATCTTTTGCACAAGAAGATGATAAAAGTAAGTTTAGCTATGGACTGAAATTCGGAGTTGGAAGTTCTACGCTTGAGAACAATCAAATAGGAGTTCTTGACGGAAATTTACTTGCAATAAGATTTAATGTCGATTACAATTTTAAGGATGATTCAAAAACTAAACTAACCTCAGGGTTTGAGATACTCGAATTTAATTCAAGCTTCTTTAATGGAACAGATCAAAGTAGACTTAAAAATGAATATTTACAAATACCTCTCAGATTAACGCACCGAGTAAATTTAGATAATGAAGAAAAACTAAACTTAATATTTGGTATTGGAGGTTATGGTAATTTTTTAATACGTTCAAGAATATTAGAGTTATCCGACGAAATAAACACAAAAAGTGGAGGATTTAATTTTGGGTACAATATCTCGATGGGAATGGATTACAACTTAACTGAAAACACTTCTGTAGAACTTACATTTGACGTAATGAACGAGACAAGTAGTATTGATAAAAATGGTTACGAGCAAAAGCAGACAGAAATTTACTTAATAGGAATAGGGTTTTCAACAAGATTTTAAAATTACTACTGCCAACAACGTGTATAGCTCATTAATTTTTACTTGCTTAAACCGAAATTAAGACATATTTGGAAAGTCGCCAAATTTATAAATTTGATGATTTCCTATGAAAAAGATAAATAGTAATATTTAAAAATCTGGCTTGTGGCTAAACCGAAAAGTAATAGATAATTTGCACGCAACGAGCCATACACAAAACCGTTACCTACAATATTGAAAAAACTACTTCAACTAATAATTCTGACTTTAATC
>JABSQY010000162.1 GCA_013215525.1 Nanoarchaeales archaeon
TTATTATGCTGCAACTTATGGATGTTTAAGATTAGGTGAATTAATTCAATGTAGAACTGGATGGTTAATTACTCCAACAGATGAAGTTGATAGAAATAAATTAAAAATTAGAATCTATGATTTTGATATTGATTATTTTCTAAAATCTAAAAATAACCAATCTAAACAAATGTGGAAAGTTAAAACTTTCAAAAAGAAAAAATCAGAGCCATTTCCAAAAAAAGTGAAATTTAGAGAAGTTGTAATACATAATCCAAGAGCAATTCAAAGTATTAAAGTTTTCTTAAATAAACATCCATTAGGTTTATCTGAATGCTTTCCTGAATGTAATAATCAAAAATCAATAGATAAAGCAATTCAAAGAAAAGTTTCACGTTGGGTTAAACCATTACAAGCAGAACACAGAAAAATACTAGAATATGATGGATTAAATAGAACAGCTGAAGAAATTAAAAATATTGTAGAAGAACAGAGGGAAAAATTAACAACACATCCATTAAGAGCAACTGGAATTAATTATTTAATAGATTTAGGTTATTCAGAATTTAGAATTAGTGCAATGGTTGGAAATACGCAAGGAGTAAGAGAACAAAGTTATAATAATAATAAAGATGTTGAAAAAGTTGAGATTAATCAACATTTAATTTAAACAATAAATATTTAAACATTCAAAATATAATATATTTGTGAAAACATTTAAAGCAAATATAAAAACAAGAGCAGATGAATTTGAAGGAATTGTATTAGATAATAAAGTAATTGGATATACTAACCAAAATGAAGAATATGATTCAGATTTATATTATATAATACAAAATTTAGATAGTGATTTAGTTAGAACTTATTGTGGAAATGATATTATAATGACTTTTATTGAGTTTATTGATTGATATATATTTGAAAATGTGTTTGAGTAATACAAATGTATAGCTCAAATCGTTCTAGGGGATGTGATTATAACACAAAAAGCAACCACAAATTACAAAACATACATTTAAACCCTAATTTAAGCAATTTAATTAAAAAGTGTCTTAATTAAATTAATTCTAAGTAATAAAGGCATACTAATTTGTTTTTCTAACTCAATAAGTGATGGTAATTCATTAGTTGTTTGAAATTCTGATACCATTTCTTCAATTATACTTTCTGATTCAACTTTAATTACATAATCAACTTCTTTTGTATTATCTTCAATTAATCTAGTTCCTGACAAATAACCTTTAATAATTCTTTTATCTGTTTGGATTTTGAAAACTTTATTTTCATATTTCTTTGCAAGTTCAGGGTACATTGCAACATAACTTGAAACATCAATTCCTACTTCTTGTTGAATTACTTGATTTTGATAGTTCATTGAATTTATATCATTATTATTAATATTAACATTATTTGATTCAATTTGTACTGCTGCAACTTGTGGAATAATGTCAAGTAAATGCCAACTCTCACCAATTATAAATTTCTTTTCTGTAAAAGGAATATCAAATCCCCAAGCATTAACGCCTGCTGTTAAACTCAATAATGTTAATATTGTTATAATTATTTTTTTCTTTTCCATTTTTTAAAATAAGAATCCTCCAATGATTAAAAAAGCAAACAATGCTTCTACTACATAAATTGTTGTAAATGCTCCTGAAGATGTATCAGGAAACTTTTCAATTAAGTATTCATATTGTATATGTAAATCAACTAATACTGGTATTTCAATAACTGAATTTAAACCTTCAATTTTTAATATTGTTTCAAATGATTCAGCAATACTTTCATCAGTTGTAAATTCAATTATAATGTCTGCAATTTCACCTTCCTTTAAATTAAAGTTTTGAATACATGTTGTTTCATCAA
>JABSQY010000163.1 GCA_013215525.1 Nanoarchaeales archaeon
AATTTAGATTTGGTTCATATATGAAATTTATAATACTTAATTCAAAATCAGATTTCATTTGAATGTTAGAGAACATTATTTTTTCTAAATTATATGTGTTTAATGTTAAATTATATTTGTCATTTATTCTATTAAAACTAGCATCAGCAAGAGAATATGCTTTTCTATATTCAAAATCAACATCATTATTTTCAAGTTTTACTTTTAATTCTTTAAAAATATCTTGTCTTGTTTTTTCAGGTGTTTTATAATTTCCTTCGTTAAGAGGATTTGATATGATTTCTTTTATAGTACTAAGTCCTGAAAAAACAATATCAAATACATTTTTTATTTGAAATATTGTACTTTCCAAAGTAGATTTAAGTTGAACTAGTACTTCAGTATTACAATTAGTTAAATCTTGGCTTAAACCATAATACACATTATTATTATTTATATTATTTAAAAAATTATGACATAATGCTAATGTTTCAAAAGTTTTTGCTTCTTCATCAACTAATAATTTACAAGAAACACCAACAGCAAAATCTCCCGGATTAAACTTTTTTATAGTTCCAACTGTTCTTCCAACTTTCATTACAGTTTTAGCCATCTTTTTAGAATTTTCAGGCAAATAACTTTCAACTGATTTTAATGTAAATTCGAAAAGTTTTTTATTTTCTTTTGATAATTTTGTTTCATATCCTATATATTCACAAGAACTAAACCCGTCATCAACTGAATATAAATTTTTATTTATTTCATCATCTCTTAATCTTTGTTGAATACGGTCTAATGTGAAGAGTTCTTCTAAATCATACATTCCAAATGGTTTAAGATTATCAGTATCAAATATTATAAAATCACATTTATCTTTAGAATCACAACAGGCATAAGTTACTGCCTCAGTTATTTTTTGTTTAGAACTAATATACGTGAAAGCGTGAATGGAACTACAAGTTTCTCCAGCATTACTAAACTCATCAAGATATAATTTAATATTTTCTGTACTAAATGAAAGGTTTAGAGTTAAAATGATAGTAATAATAAAAATTAGTGGTTTAATCATACTTAAATTTAAGTTAAAGTTATTTATATGATTTAGTATTAATTACTCAGCATATAAAGTTTTATAATAAATTATTATTTTGAAGAAAATTCGACAAAAATATCTTGTAACTCTTTATTAGTCGATGAGAAAGTAACCAGATTGTATGAAGTAATAGTTTTGGAATTTTACGAAGACACTTTCGATTTTTTTAATCAAACTCATATACTGTGTCTAATTTCTTAACATTACTCCTGTCTTCAATTAAGTGATGATATTCTACTGGGATTTGTTTTTTATCATCTTCTAAATTAGTACTTTCTATGACACAAAATGTATGATTTGCTTCACCATTATTAAAATGATTTTCTGTTATAACTATTATTTTTTCTAATTTATGTTTCACTTTCATAATTAAACTATTTAGCCTAATACTCTCGTGGTATTTATTGTAATCCCAATTTTTTCTAGAAAAAACAAATAATACTCCAGTTTTTTCATCTAATGTTATAAAAGGTTCTCTTGATACTTGATTTTTCGTAATAAACTCTTTATATATAGGGAGTACTCTATTAGCAATTAATCTTCTTTGAAATCGAGTTAATTTTAATAGTTCTATATAAAAAATATATTTTTCTCCTTGAATGTTTTTTATTGTTTTATTTAGTAGAAATTTTTACCAACAGTTGTTCAAATGTTAATTTATACTATACAATGAAATATTTAATCATAAACATATTTAACTAGTGTGTTTTAAATAAAACAAACTACTATAACACATAGGATGTGCATCACAAAATTCCCTCAGGC
>JABSQY010000164.1 GCA_013215525.1 Nanoarchaeales archaeon
ATCTTTAATTAATAATTCTTTAAAGGTTAAAAATTTTGATTTAATACATGCTAGTAATTTACCTTCAAATATTTCAGCAAGTATTGGTGCTTTTTTATTTAAAAAAAAAATACTTTGGTTTTGTAATGAACCAATTTTACATATGGATGGTACTAAGGGAAAAAATACTATTTTTAAATTATTTTTCTTAAAATATTTTGAAAATTTATTTTTAAAAAATATTGATATAGTTGTTTCAAATAGTAAAAATACTGCTAAAAATATCAAATTAGCTCATAATTTGAATACGGAATTAATTTATTCTGGTGTTGATACTAAGATATTTAAAAAACAAATTTTATCAGGGTCTTCAGTTAAAAAATTATTTTTTATTTCTAGAATTGAAAAACATAAAAATTTAGATGGTTTAATAAACATATTTAAATTAGTTGAATCAAGGTTTTCTAATGTTGAGTTGTATATTGCTGGAGATGGTTCTTATTTGAAAACTTTAAAAAAAAAATTAATGTCTACAGAAATTTCTAAAAAAATTTTTATAATGGGTAGGATTTCAGAAACTGAGAAAATTAAAATGTATTCAAAAAGCGATATTTTTTTATTTCCAGTATTTGATGAACCTCTTGGAGTTGTACCTATGGAATCTATGCTTTGTGAGTGTCCAGTTGTCGCATTTAATTCTGGAGGTCCTATGGAAACTATTCTCGATTTGAAAACTGGTTTTTTATGTACTTCTGAAACTGAGTTTTCAAATAGAATTATTGAATTGTTGAATGACCCTATACTTGCTAAAACTCTAGGTATGCAAGGGAGAGTATGGGCAAAAAATAATTTTTCAGTTGAACAAATGGTTGATAAAACAGATAAATTATATCGTAGTCTCTTAAATAATAATTAATTTTTATTTTTATTTATAACATAGATTTAATAATTAATGACACTTTAATATTTTAAATATGGATAAACTTATTCAAGAAATTATTAAAAATTATGTGTTAGATGAGAATTTAACTTATGATTTTATGAGAAATTGTGATAGAATTGAGATTCCAGCAGGTTTTTCATTTTATTTAGAAGGAGATAAATTAATTGAGTGTTTAGATTTAATTATTAAAAAACAAAGTAATAGTGGATTTTGGGAGGAAAATAGTTATTCTGTGGATGAAGAAAAAACAGGAGGTTATGGTGCAATTCCTACTTCATTTTGTATCTTAACTTTATTAAATGGATTTAAAATTCTTGGGGAAAAAAAATATTTACTTGCTGCGATTAAAGGTTCAGATTATTTATATTCAGTTGAAAACTCAGGATATTTTATGAAAGCTAAAACAAATAAATCTGATGTTATAAATACAAATTTGATGTGTGCTGTTGCTTTACTTGAAACTTCAAAACTTATATCTGTTGATTCTAGAAAAATTAATATTTTTAGGGGGGCTTGTGTTAGATCTATTAGAAGATCTTTAAATTCTCAATTTATTAATGGTGCTTTCCCATACACTTCATTTGGATTAACTGTGCCATTCTTATACCATTCTATGACTTTAGCTTTACTTATTCGTTTAAGTAATGAATTTGATGACTCATATCTTAATTATTCTATTTTGAAGGGAAATACTTATTTGAATAAATATATCTCTACAAATGGTAAAATTTTGTGGGATTTGGAAAAATTTAAAGATAAAGAAGGTGCTTGTTGGATTTATAGTTGGAATTATAATATTTTTAAATCTTTAGGTGATAAAAAAAATATAAAAATTACATCTCAACATTTGAAAAATTTGAAAACTCGTAACTATTTTATGGAGGG
>JABSQY010000165.1 GCA_013215525.1 Nanoarchaeales archaeon
AATAATTGTTGCGGCTGGTGCTGTTGCTTTAGGTGCTTGTAGTAGTAGTGATTCAACTCCTAAACCAGATAAACCTCTTGTAGTAGAAAAAGTTTTAAAGATTCAAGAAGGTGTAACTGCAAATTTAAATATTTTTGGTAATGGTTTAGAATTCATTGTAAAATCTGAAAACGGTGGGTTTTCTACTTGTAAAAACTCAGATACTGATGAGAATGTAGGAGTTAGTTATAACTCTGAGTTAGATGAGAATACACTTAATATAGGTGTTGGGAGTTATGCTGGTGATTTAGCGGCAGCAGGTGGAAATTTTAAAATTGATTGTATTGGGACTGATGGTAAATCTCATAGTGGTGTTGCTGATGTGTCTGTAATGTTTGATATAATTCCGGAATCTAAATTAGTTGATATTATTAAATATATATCTAGTGCTAATAAAATTGAGGGGAAAAATATTTTAACAAATTTAAATTATGGTACTCAAGCATGTATTGACTTTGTCGATGGTGATACTGTTTCAGGTAAGACAAATCTTGAACATCCTGAATTATGTGATTATACAATTTCTGTTGGATATAAATCTCAATTTGCAAAGACTGGATATAGTTCAGTTGCTGAACAAATTGCTTCTGATTTTTCAGTTAGGGAGGGAACTGTTGTGTTTGATGATATTGATAAAATTACATCTTCTGCTAAGTTATATCAAAATGTTGAATGGAATTTTTATGCTAGAAATACTGATATGTATAATATTACTGCTAAACTTGATACACATAAAGAAAGATTTGGTGAATTTGATATTACTTTGTTTTTTGAAGATGTTGAAGGTGCTCCTGGTGTTAAGAAAGTTAGTTTAGAAAGTATATTCAATGAGGATTATGATCCTTCTAATGGTGTTAATCAAGCATTTTATACTGATAATTTAGATGATAAAACTAAACATGGGGATGCATATAATATTGGGATTGTCTCTTTTAGTTTTGAAAATATCATTGGAGATGTTACAACTATTGATAATATGACAACTGTTGCTGGGGAAGTTTCTAAAGATATGGTTGAATATAGTAATTTAATTAAATAAATATTGTTTAAATATTTATTTTATTAATTTGTTTTAAATTATTTTTTACTTACTAGTTACCCTTAATTTTTATAATTATTATTTTTATTAAATTGTTATGTATATTAAAAAATTATTATTTTTATTTTTGATTTTCTTTGGTTCATTTCAATTAGTTTTTGCTGTGCCTGGTTCTTGTTTGCCAACTCATTATTCTTGTAATCCTGGAGCTGGTGGAGTTTCTGATCAGGATGATGATAGTTCGACTGAGTGGACTTGGACTTGTCGTGGAACAGGTATTAGTCCTGATGCTTATTGTTCTGAGTTAAAACCTGTTGCGCCTCCTGCAGATTGTAGTTATGGAGTATCTCATGGAAATTCAAGAATTATGTATCAAAGTTCTAGTGTTCCTTTTGGAAATACTTGTACCTCACAAAATCGTTTTTGTACAGATGGAAGTTTATCTGGAAGTTATACTAAAACTTCTTGTACAGTTCTCTCAGCACCAGTTCCAACATCAGAATTAGGGGTTTGTAGTTCGGTTCATGGTACAAACTCATATCTACAACCTTCTAATTTATGTAGTTCAACTGGTGGAAATTCTGCTCTTACATTTTTAGGAAATACTTGGAGTTGGACTTGTTTTGGTGATAGTATTGCAGATGATGTTGATTGCTTTGCAAATAAAAAAATTGATGGTGCTTGTAATACTGTGACAGTTGACCAGTGTGTTGAAGGTAATTTTGGTT
>JABSQY010000166.1 GCA_013215525.1 Nanoarchaeales archaeon
TATATAATAAAATTCCCAATAAAGTCTGTGGAAGACACCAAGTCCAAAGTATAATATTTCTTAAAAAATAGTTCATAATATAATATCTTTTGTTTTTTATTATTTAAATTACTTTGTTATTAATTCAGATAGTTTTCTATGATTTCTATTGATTTATTTAGGCATATATACTTTAAATTCAGTTCCGCGAGATAGTTGATTATTCTTTGGTATTATTTCTCCTACTCTTGTATCATATCTATAAGTTTTACCATCTTGAGTAGTAGTTATCACTTCAAAATGTCCTCCTAATGAATTTACAATAAATGAACTAGCTGTTAAACCAACATTTGTTCCTCCATTAGTATAATTTCCAAAAATATATTTAAGATGAATCTCATCGATTCCAGTTCCTTGATCTTTTACTGATAAAATATGATTGTGTTCATCTTGACTAAATTCAACATCTATTCTTATTGGATAACTTGCATTGTTACAATAATTCCAATCCTCAATATTTTTAAAACTATTTTTTGATAATTGTGTTGAGATAAAATGTAGTACATTTGGAATTTCAGTTAGGTCTGTTGTTGAAATTGTTCTATCTTCATACTCAGCTAGATTATCTGATAACATTGTTATATGGTCTACATTAATTTTCTTTAAAAAACGTTTATCACCAGATGTAATGTATTGAATCAAATTCATACCTAATCTTAAATTTTCACTAAAACAAAAATCATTTATTTCATAACCTTCTTCCGTGTTTAATAGTTCTGATTCATTTTTTACCACTGCTGCAACGTACATTAAATCATGCTCTAATATCCTAGGTGCTAAATAAGTAGTTCTATTTTCTCCTTTTAATTCAGTTGGAATTTTACCATAAATTACCTTCTCTCCACTAGAATATTGTAGTTTATATATATTATCAAATGTTTTAGCAAGGTCTATGTAGATTTCTTTTTTACTCTCTTCCCCCATTCCATTTAATTCAAGAAAATTAGGATAATTTAAGATTTTATCTTCAAGTGTTTCTAATTGCTCTTTGGCAAAATCTAAATGTTCACTAAGGGGGTGTTTTATCATAATACTCTTTCTATAATTATATTTATATACTTTATTATTAATTCAAAGAATAAATCTTAATAAAGTATTTATTTATTTGTTGTATCAAGCTTTACTTTAATTCAATTGGAAGGAATGTGTGTAGTTTCCATGGTTTAAAGAAGTGAATTAAATACATTTCCTTGTTGACACATAAGAATAAAGTATTAAAATTAAAAATGTTTTTTAAGTATATCAACTAATTTATCTACTGTCATTTCTTTATGAATTTCAATTCCTATAACTGGGAGTATGGCAATCCCATAAGTTACATAATGTGTTGATAAACCTGCGACATCACCAATTCCACATCCAATTTTATAAAGGTTACTTTCTCTATCGTGTTCAAATTGAAGTTTTATTTTTCCAGAATCAATATTATATGTGGTGGACTCAGAAGTGATTCCCACTTTTTTTAAAATAATTCCAGGAGTATAAATTCCTTTAAGAACTCCGTCTGAAATTCCAGCAATAAAATTATTTAATTATTTCATAATTGTTACTGTTTCTAATTATTTATAAAACTACTTATGGCGTCAAATCTTAAATTTGTGTATGCTATGTGTTTAAAAAGAAGTGAATTAAATATATTTACAATGATTGTAAAATTTTATTATAGTTGGCACGTGCTCAAATAAAACATCATCATAATCGAAACCTATTTTCATACTTTGAATGTGTGTTTGCGCTTTATATATATTAGTATC
>JABSQY010000167.1 GCA_013215525.1 Nanoarchaeales archaeon
ATAAATTTTATATATTTTTCTTTTGCAACATCTTTATCTTTATTAACTAATAATTTAGAATAACCATTATTACGATGTTCTTGATCAATATATAATTTTTCAATAATTATTTTATTATTTATTTTACCATTTCTAAAACTAATAAACATATATCCTACTAACTCAGTTCTTTTTTCATCTTCTAAAACATAAATTAATCCAAAATCACAATTATTTTCATATTTATTAATATCTTTTTTAAAATTTTCAAAACCTTCTCTTGTATATTTAAAATTAGGATTACTTGAATACATATCTTCAAAAGTAGATATAATATAATCTGAATCTAATTTTTTATTAAATAGTCTAATTCTCATAACATAATTATATATTTGAGATATATAAATTTATCTTAAAATAGTATAGTTAATCGACACTACAAGCAAGGACACGACTAATCTGCGCATAAGAATATTTCCCTTCCGATTTCCAAACATTAAAAGCGTCTTGAATAGCTTGTAAATCTTTTTTTGATGTAGGAGAATAATTAGGATTATTTGTAGAAATCACTTTTTCGCGTAGCAAAGCTTTCACAACATCACGCGACAACAAATAAGCATCATAACCCATAAACCGTAGAAAATAACCTGTAGTTGCAAGCCCAAACCGACTTCCACCTTTGTTCAAATAAACATATAATCCATATTGATCATATTTAGGCCAATTAACTAAAAACTTCCCAAAACTTCCATGTTCTTTAATAATAGTCTCAAACAACTCAGCATTAAAAATTACAGACTCAATTTTCTTTTGATTTCGAATAATTCTCTCATCCGTTAACAACTTTTCAAAATACTCAGGATTCATATTAGAACACTTAAACACATCAAACTTAAAAAATAGTTTTTCAAAATTATCCCATTTACTCTCAATAACTCTCCAATACTTTGTGAAACTCTTTGATTTCACAACGGCTTAGAAATTCTACGAAGTAAATTTCTTGAGAAACCATTTTGAAAAATCCTTTTAGTAATCTCTGATAAATATCTATCATCTGAAATCTTTTTTAATTGATTATCAGACTTTAACTCTAAATCTCCAAAAATCTCAGAAGAATCTCCACCTTTTCGATTAATTGCAATATCATATATTTTAGAAATTTTTCTCATAATATAACTGTAAATTTTAAATTATTTAAATATTTGTAAATATTTTATAATTATTTATATTTTTTATTTTATTTTTATTTTTTCTCTTATTTAACGCCAGTTTTGAATATTTTCATTTCTTGACTATCTAAAATAAAAATACTATTAAAATAGATACAAACTTTAAATAGAAAAAAGAATAAAAAATATAATTATAAAAATTTAACTAATAAAACAGCACCAACCATAAATCCTATAATGACATATGTTCCAATTAGGAGGTTTCTCGCAGAAGTATTATCTTTATCAATAGATTTAGCTTTGTGTCCTAAATAAAGAATATATCCAAATAAAGGTATTAAAACAAAACCAAGTAAAGATGAAATAAAAGGAATTCCAAAAATAAATAGAAATATCATTAAGAAAAATAATTTATTTCCTAAATCTACTTTTTCCTTTGACTCAATAACTTTATCATAAATTGAATTAAATTCTTCAGTTGTAATTGTTCCAAAATTATCTACTAATTCTGATTCAATTTTTTCTTTTCCATAAACACCTTGTGATTCTCTAATAAATTCTTTAACTTTTGATAAGTTTTTCATATAATTATAATTTGAAAATTATACTTATAAATTTTGTCATTAATTGGAATATATAATTA
>JABSQY010000168.1 GCA_013215525.1 Nanoarchaeales archaeon
TTCATATATACCTTTTCTACTCTCAGGAAATAATTTAAAATAAGTTTGTCTTTCATTGATCATTGATGTCGACAATCTCATTTTTTCTACATATTTTTCAAATTCATCTATATGTTTATAATGATTTGTAAATATATTTTGCTTCTCCGATGTTTCTATTTGTGCAATCATCAATTCAGATCTATGTTGTGCAGCAAATAATGCACCAATTGGAATTAATAATGATAATATCCCTATAGAAAATTTAAACTCCCCAAAAAAATCATTAAAACAACGAGCTTTAAAACACACACTATATTCAACTAAATATATATTACTTATAAAAATAAATAGAGAAATAAGTACAATAATTAAAGCCATTTTTCTAACAATATATAATCCAAAAAAACTTTTCTTTGGATCAAATAGCTCAGAATCATCTTTACTTGCATCACGGAAAGTCTTAATTAATAAAAAAACCAACCAGACAAAAAGTAAAATAGAAATATAAAAATCAAGACTCATAAATTATTCCCCTAATTAATTTAATTTTGATTAACTATTGAATATTAACAAAAATTACTCTTTAAATTATTATCTTTATTAAAAAAAAATATAATGATTTAAAAATAAGTCCATAATCCAGCAATGCAAGTAAAAATATCCTCAGACGATCCCGTTTTTGAACAAGCCATCACGCTATTAAAATTAAAATACCGCACAGGTGCTTAAAATAAAAGAGACACCCACTCTATCCATTAATTTTTCAACATTGATTAATGATTTTATTCTGCCCTATAATAAAACGGACACCCACTCTAACAGCTAATAACAAGACCTGATAATCAGCAGTTTTCATGCATAACCCAAATTACAAGACAATTATTAACGATGAGTGATACTTAGTTAATTTTGATATCCATTTATAGGCTAAAAACATACGTTTAAGCCTTTAAAATGGCATGTTATTGATATGAAACATCACATAATCAGACTGTTATGTAGGTCCGACCCCACAATAATAATTTCACTCAAAAAATTGATTTAATTAAATTATATGCACAGTATAAATACACATCATCAAGAGGTTATTTCCTACCCCACATATAAATTTTACGCCTCAAACTTAAAGGAATTAATTTAGAAGTGACAAAATAATTCTTTATTTTTGATCCATCTATAGGTTCAATTATCGTACTATTAAAACCTATAGATATAGATTCTAATGTAAAATCAAATTTTTCTTTTGTTTTCAACACACCTGATGGTTGATTTGAACAAAAGTTTATTAAAGCTATATAAACAACATTAGAATCAAAGTTAGAATTTTCACAAAAATTACATAATAAATTTATTAAATTCGCCGTTTTCAAAATGCCTGTAAATGTTACAGATATGTTCCACTCATTAGATACTTTCTTAAGATAATAATTTTCAACATCAGCACCTAACAATTCTTTATCTACTAATCCTAATCTATTTGAAATACTTAAAATACATTTATGAATTATATCAATTTTATCATAGACATATCCCATAGATAAATCGAGTTCTGGATTATGTATTTCCCAATCATACCGTTCTAATTCAACCAATGAATTATAAATATCATTCATTTTTTCATCTAAATATTTCTGCGTAATCTTTGGTATTTCATATATACCTTTTCTACTCTCAGGAAATAATTTAAAATAAGTTTGTCTTTCATTGATCATTGATGTCGACAATC
>JABSQY010000017.1 GCA_013215525.1 Nanoarchaeales archaeon
TAATCCATTTAATTTCCATTTTAAGGATAAATTATTTGAATTAAAAAATATTATACTTTTTTTCATAATATATACCGTAATTTATCATATATAAAGATAACTATTTAAAATTTATCTATAATATTAAAACTCAAACTTATAAAGATTGAAATATTAGTTTTATTATAATTATACAATTTACGCAAATTAAAATTTAATGATAGATTAAATTCACAAATTATTTTAATTTCTACAATGTAATATTATCACAATAAAAATACATAATAAAATGGAATATACAAATTTTGACAAATTAACTCACAACGATGTGGGACAAAGATTTACCGGAAGAGGTAAAGTGACTATTGTAAAACAAACATCAGGACCAACTTTAATGATGTTAGATGATGGAACTAAAGTTTTCACATTTAAAGCATTTATTAAACCTGGAATCAGAGCATACCCTGAGATTGAACAAGGAGATATGGCAAAAGTAGTTTTCGTATTATCTAAAAGAATGGATAACATCGAAGGTGAAGTAAGAGAAATGACTAAATTATCTGAAGATGAAGCAAAAGCATTTGAATCAGATATTAAAAAAGCTAACGAAGCAAAATATAAACCAAAATGTACTGAATTTTCAATTAAATCAGAAGTTTTAGAATCCCTAAAACCAAGATTCATCAAAGTAGCAACTTTAATTAGACAAGCAGTAATGGAAAGAAGACCAATCATTTTAAGACACGATGCTGACTGTGATGGATACTCTTCTGCTATTTGTATGCAAAGAGCAATTATTGGATTAATGAATGATGTATCAGGAGGAGACAGAATGCTTCCTTATCAAAACTTCAAACGTGCTCCATCAAAGGCGCCTTTCTATGAATATGAAGATGCAATGAAAGATATGGCATACTGGTTACGTGATAAAGTAAAAAATGGAGCAAAAGCGCCACTTGTAATTATTACCGACAACGGTTCAACATCCGAAGATATTCTAGGATACAGACAAGTTAAGTTATACGATTGTCCAATTGTTGTAATTGACCACCACTATCCTGGTGAAAAAGATGCAGAAGGAAAAGTTGCAGTTGATCATTTAATTCAAGGACATATTAATCCATACTTAGAAGGACACGACTCAAATGTTTGTTCAGGTATGCTTGGTTATGAATTAGCAAGATTCATTTTTGAAAAAAACACAAATGATGTAATGATTCCAGCAATGGCAGCACTACTAGATCACGTTGATGGACCTGAAAAAGAAGCATATATTAAGTTAGCTGAAGATAAAGGTTACACTCAAGAATATATGACTAAATTAGGAACAATTGTATATCTACAATCCCACTATTTAAGATTTCAAGAAGCAAGAGAATTTGTTGACGATTTATTTGGAGCAAATCAAAAAGTTCAAGAATCAATTGTTGAAATGTTATACCCTGAAATTGAAAGAAGATTCGCAGAAACTAAAGCAATCGGAAAACATTATTCAAAAGTAACTGATTTAGGAAAAATCTACTTAGTAGAGTTTGAAGGAGAAAAAGGAACTTCAAGAGGACAATTCCCAGCAGTAGGATTAGCTACAAACCAAATCCATGCAATGTTTGAAAAAGAGTTAGATAAGCCAGTAATTACAATGACTACAGGAAGTACATTTTTAACAATTAGAGTTGGAGATGATATTAAAGGATTTTCAGTTCCATCATTTTGTACTGAATGGATTCAAAAGAAAATCCCACACACAGGAGCAGATGGTGGTGGACACGAACACGCAGGTTCTGTTAAATTCGTAGAATACGCAAAAGAAGAAGTTTTAAACTTATTCAAAGAATATGTAAAAGACATCGAGTCCAAACAGTAATCTCGATATGTTTTATACTCTAAAAATTTTTTTCAAATTTTTAATGTGTAAAACATATTGAGTCCAAACAATAATTTTAAATTTTTCAAATTTAAAATTTTATTTTTATTAAGTTATTTTTCAGATTTTTTCAAGAGTGTTGAATTTGTTTGAGCGGATTAATAGCATCGCTATATCCGATACACAAACAAAGTTAGTACTATTAGAATAATATGGAAAATTCTGAAAGAAATAATTATTTCTTAGCAACATTATCCCACAGATACTTATGATAATTACGATAACTATCAGCAAGTTTTTTATTTTCAATAACTATTGCAAAATATTCTTCAAAAAATAATAAATTTACAACTTTATTCCCATAAATCCCAATCACAGTAGGATTACTAGTAAATTCTTCTGGTAAGTATTTTTTAGTTTCAAGTTCATAAGTCTCCTCACCACGCATATCACCACGCATAAGATTTTTCCACATAATTCCTTTACTCATACGTTTACGATTCCAAACTTTAAAAAAATTAGGTAAATGAGTTGCGATATATCTTCCAGACCCAATCCAATGCATCTCGTCCGCCTCTAAAAAATCATTCCAAACAGCTTTCATCCCCTCTTTACCACGAAAAATTTGTGCATTAGTCTCAGACTTTGCTTTAGAATAGCTTTCCTCAAGTTGTATCATTTGAGAATTTACTTCATTTTTAATATTACTTATATCTTTTTCTTTTTCTTCCAAATAACTTAAAATCATTTTCGGAGAAGTAACCTTAAAACTCTTTTTTTTATTATTAACAATAAAACTTACAAGTCCACGTTCAATTAATTTATTTAAAATATCATAAATATTTCTTCTCTCAATTCTTAATTTTTCATTAATTTCTTGAACGGTTTGTTCCCCAAAATCCAATAAATTTGAATAAACCTTCACCTCACCATCAGAAAGCCCCATCTTTTTAAAAAAATCTAATTCCATATATATACTATTGAATTAAAGTTTATAACTTTTGGTGTTGTATCGACACCACACTAGTTTAAGTAAGTAATTGTAGTCTCTTAAGTATGGTAAATAAAACAAACCTAGCAAAGATTATTCCAGTAGTAGCTACCTCAATGTTCTTAAATCCAGCATTAGCGCAAGATTGCAATATTACATCATCACTAGAATTAGCTAACTCATTTACAAACAAAGTAGGAATTATAACCTCTGATGAACCAATAACTCAACCAAAAGTAATAGTGAAATGTGGAAGTAATATATTTTATGGGACGCAAGTCAATAAGATAGAAAATGGTAAAGATTTTACATTATTTGGAGCAAAAAAAAATTTTAAAATTAATGAAGATTTAAAAGTAAATTTTGGAATTGAAAAACTTCACACATACGGAAATAATAAAACAAGTAACATAGTATATGGAGGAGTTTCTTATAATGGACCAGTTAATATAGAAGTCAGTCACAACAAATTTATTGATTCAGATAAAAGTTTCATAAAATTTGATTTTAGCAAATCATTTCAAATAAATAATGATTTAAAAATAAAAGGAAATATTGGATATGTTGATATTAAAGGATTTAATGAAAAATTAGATAATAAAAATAGAATATATGGTGGCCTTGGACTAGAATATGAATTAAATAAAAATACTAAATTATTTGCAAATTTTGAAAAGCAAATTACCCCATTTGAGAATACTAAATTTGGAGTTAGAATTTCACACACATTCTAATTTTTAGAATTTAAATCTTTAAAATAGTACATCAATTTATATAAAACAAATAATTTCTTATTCTATGGAAGAAAAATCAAAAATTACACCAAAAGATGTTTTATCATTTTGGTTCGAACAAACAAAAGAAGAACAATGGTTCAAAAAGGACGATGAATTTGATAGACAATTAACAGTTAAATTCGCAGAATTACATGAAGAAATTATCTCCGATAAAAGAAATGTATGGATGAACGATGCAAACGGATGTTTAGCACTAATATTAGTATTAGACCAATTCAGTAGAAATATGTTTAGAAATACAGCTAAAGCATTCAAGTCTGATAAATTTTCATTAAAAATTGCAAAACTTGCAATTGAAAATGGATTTGACAAAAAAGTAAAACAAGGAAGACAATTCTTTTATATGCCATTTATGCATTCTGAATCAATTAAAGAACAAGAAAAATGTGTAGAATTATTTACGCAATTAGCAAAAGATGAAGGAAAAGATATTGATAGTGTTATAGATTACGCAGTTCAACACAGACACATAATTAGAAAGTTCCAAAGATTCCCACATAGAAATGAAATTCTAAAAAGAGAATCAACTTTTTCTGAAAAAGAATTTCTTAAGGAAAATACAGGATTTTAAGAAAATCAAATAAATAAATAAAATTATTTATTAAAATCATTTTAAATAATCAAATAATAATACTTCTAAATTAATCATATTTATAAAAGATAAAAATCTAAACTAAGTATGAATCAAAATAAATCTATTATAACATCAAAAGATGTTCTAATTTTAAAAAAATTACTTGAAGATGGAAGAGCAAGTTCTTCAAGTATTTCAAAAGAAATAGATTTAGGGAGAGAAATTGTAAATTATAGAATTAAAAGATTAATAAAAGAAAATCTTATTGTAAAATTTATTCCAAAAGTTAATGAGAAAGCATTATATTATCAAGAATACATAATATTTTTAAAATTAAATTTAGAAGATGAAATTTCAAAAGATAAATTTATTAAAGAAAATATTGGAAATAAATATTTAGTATGGACTGTAAAATCAAATAAAGGATGGGATTTAATTGTACGGCTATATGCTCAAAATGTTGATGAATTTAAAAATAAATTATCTGAAATATTAGAAACATTTTCAGATGTATTAACAAATTATTATACAATTATAAGTTCCGAAGAAATTAAAGAAAACGAAAAATCAGTTATTGCAAATAAAGTATTTGATGAAGAATATGAAAAGAAAAAAGATTATGAAGTAATCAAACAAGGACAACTAATTCAAATTGACGACAAAGATAAAGAGATTATAAATTTACTTGAAACTGATGCAAGAGTACAATACAAAGAGATTGCAAATAAACTAGATGTAAGTTCAGACACAGTAAAATATAGAATTGATAGAATGAAAGAACAAGGAATTCTTGAGGGAATAACTCCAGTTTTAAACTTTAATAAATTAGGATTATTCCAATATGCAGCAATTTTAAGATTCCCCTATTTAGATAAATCCTCAAGTGAATCAATTAAAAAAATATTAAATAAATGTGATTGTGTAGTTAGGGCAATTAAATCATTAAACAATGATGAATATTTTTTAAATTTAGTATTTGATTTTGAAATTGAAGCTGAAGAATTTGAAAAAGATATAAGAGAATTAGGATTTAATATTGATGTGTTTGATGTTTTTAAGATCGACTGATTTTGTAGATAGCAAAATAATAAATAAAATGAAAAATATTAAAATTAAAAATTATAATCCTAAAACAGATTATATAGAAGTTGAAAATTTATATAAAAATTCTGAAACATTTGGAGGACAATTTGATTCATCAAGAGATTCAAAAGAAAAATTAGAAAAACTATCAAATTCAAATCCTGAGAAAATTCAAATAGCTACAATAAATAATAAAATTGTTGGAACAGTTACAATATTTGAAGACTCAAGAGCAGGCTGGTTATATAGATTCGCAGTTCAAAAAGAATTTGAAAAAGAAATATCTGATAAATTATATAAAAAATCAACTCAAATATTAAAAAAATTAGGACATAAACAAGTTTTAGTTTATGGACCTGACGATAATTTAGAAATTGAAAAAAGATATATAGAATTAGGATTAAATAAAGGAGAAAAATATACTTGTTATTGGAAAGAAATAAAATAGAAAATGATTCAAACAAAATTAAAAATAAAAAAAATAAATATATCTAAAAATATAATTTTATTAGTATTTAAAAATCAACTAGAAATTACTTCAACATTCCTAAGATTCCAAGAACATTACGAATCTCCTAAATTTAGAAATAAAATATTTACGCTAGATGAATACAAACTATGGTACACAAGTATAAAAGGAAAATTTTCATACTACACAGACTGGAACGGTTTCAACATCCCATCACACATCCTAACACCATTCTACAATAAACAATTCAAAGATTTAACATCTGCTGAAAATCAGATACTAGAATTATTAAAAAACAAAAAAGAAGAATTTTATATAATTGGAATTCATAAAAATAGTAGAAATTTAAAACAAGTATTAAAACACGAAACTGCACACGGACTATTTTACACAAATAAAGAATATAAAGATAAAATTCAAGATAAATTAAAACAATACAAGTTAGATAAATTAAAAAAAAGTTTATTAAATTCAGGAGGTTATCATAGTGAAGTAATTGAAGATGAAACGCACGCATACAGCCTTGACTATCAAGTAGGATATCTAACTAAAATTCCAATATTTCTACATTTTAAACTAAAAAGAATATATAATAAATATATTAAACAAAATAAAATTAATATAAATCAAATAATTAAAGAAATAAAATAAAAATAATTATTTTTTAGATAATAAATTATAACTCATTTGAACTTTTCTATATACAAATTTATACATAGTTTTATCAGAAACATCAAACCATTTAAATGAAGAATGTTGTTTATCCAAAGTAATCTCGTGAGTATCATTAATAACTAAAGCGTACACAACATTTACAAAATGAGAAGATACTTCCTCACTATAAAAACTATTATTAAACTTTTCTTCAACAAATCCGATTTGAACTAACTCTGATTCTTTAACATCCAATCCAATTTCATCAATCAATTTTCGTTTAGCGCAATCAAGTATAGACTCGTTTTTATTTAATCTACCTCCTAAAGTATAATATTCACCCTTACAAGGTTCATTATTTCTTAAAAATAATAAAGTTTTAGTTAAATTTTCATTAAAAACTACAACATCAACACTCATAATCGGTACACTCTCAACTATTTTTTTATATAAATCAATATCAATAAAATTATCCATAATAATTTATATAAAATAAATTATATAAAATTATATAATTACTAAAATAAAATGACTATATTTGTACAAACACGCAAAAGATATATAAAGATAAGATTAGTAGTATATATATGGTTAAAAAAGAAGATGTTAAAGTAGAAGAAACTACAGAAACACCAGTTGAAGAGACAACAGAAGATAAGGTAGAAGAAAAGCAAACTGAAACTAAAAAGCAAACTAAAGATGAAAGAATTACTGAATTAGAAGCTCAAGTTGAAGAATTAAAAATGGACTACCTAAGAGGTAGAGCAGATTATGATAATTTCAGAAAAAGAAGTCAAGAAGAATTAATTAATGCAAGAGATAAAGCAGTAGTTAGATTCGTTGAAGACTTATTACCATCAATTGATAACTTTGAAATGTCATTAAAAATGACTGAAAATCAACCTATGTTTGTAAAAGGAGTTGAAATGATTCATAATAATTTAGTAGAATTATTAAAATCACACAAATTCGAAGAATTCACAGCAAAAGTAGGACACGACTTTAATGCAACATTACACGAACCAATTCCAGTTGATTCTGATAAAGAAGAAGGAAAAGTTTTAGCAATTTTAAAGAAAGGAATGAAACATAAAGATAGAATTGTAAGACCTGTACGAGTGAATGTAAAAAAAGTTTAAAGATTAGCTTTACAAGGTTAATCTTACTAACTAAAAAACAATATAATAAATTATTACGAAAAATCATAAAATTTTTCATTTAAATTTTTTCTAAGTACAATAAAATTAAACAAAAGATATAATTTAATTATTTTAAAAAATTAAATTTTTCAGGACAAAGTAAAGATTCTTTATATACTCCTTTTTCATCATCAAAAGAATAATCCAACACATAATCTCCTTCAGTATTATCTAAATTATATGAATGTTTAGAATTTAAATTACGAACAAATCCATGAGTTGTAAAATATAAATTAGCACCATTAAATTTTTCAAAAACTTTTTCTTCAAATAAACAGTCTCGACTACACAGAGCAAATATAGTAAGATTATTTAATTTAGATGAATTTATTAACACAAATGAAAATCTCTCCTCAACATAGACGTAATCACCTTTTTTAACCTTCACAATCACAACATCACCCAAATTATTATCCTCTAAGATGAAAAAACCGTTCCCGGACAAAACTTCAAACAATCCAGACTTATCAATCCCATACTTTGAAATATTAAAAGAACAAGTTTTAGAAAATTCTCTTCCAAATACATTTGGTGTAATCTCAAAAATACAATTTTCTAAATCTAAATCTTCATAAAAAGATTTATCATAATCATAACAAACATTTGAATACTTTGAAAAAACTAAAAAGTTATTATGATTAACATCTAAATACTCAGACTTTAAATCATCAAAAAAATATTTTTCATTTTTAGAAAAAATAGTATTAGAATTAAAAACTAAAGGATTAAACTTAGAAACTAAATTCTTTTTCTTAAATAAAAAGTCAAACTTTGTAAAATTTCCAATTTTACAACGGCTTAGAAATGAATTGTTTCTTGACATATATAAATTAATAAAAAAATAGATTATAAAAATATATCACAACTATTAAAAGAAAACTACATCAAAATAAAAATCATAGTTAAGTAGTTAAAGAATTAAAATTAGAATATCATATGGAAAAAATTTCAGCATACGTAACTGAAAAAGCAAAAAGTGAACTTAAACCATATACATATGATGGAAAAGTTGGAGATAATGATGTTTTAATTAAAGTCTCACATTGTGGAGTTTGTCAATCTGACATTCACTTAGTTGATGGGGATTGGGGAGATGTATATCCTTGTATTGCAGGTCACGAGATAATTGGAACTGTAGATAGAACTGGAGAAAAAGTTAAAACAGTTAAAATAGGAGATAAAGTAGGAGTAGGGTGGCAGTGTAATAGTTGTAATAATTGCGAGTATTGTGAGAATGAAGAAGAAACATTTTGTAAGGAAAATCAACCAACTTGTGTTGAACACTTTGGAGGATTTGCACAAAAAGTAATTTCTAATGAAAGATTTGTAATACCAATTCCAGAGACAATGGATTCAGCAAAAACTGCACCATTATTATGTGCAGGAATTACTGTATATACGCCACTAAAAAGATATGTGAAAAAAGGTGATAAGGTTGCAATTATAGGAATTGGTGGTCTTGGACATCTTGCAATTCAATTTGCTAAAAAAATGGGATGTAGTGTTACAGCAATTAGTAGAAGTAAAGATAAAGAATTAGAATCTAAAGAATTTGGTGCAGACAATTTTATAACTTCTGAGCCTAAACCAGATTCATTTGATTTAATTATAAATACAACTCACATCTCGCCAGATATGAATATGTATATGGCAAGTATAAAACCAAAAGGAACATTTGTACAAGTTGGAATCTCCGAAACAAGTTTAGATGTAGACCCAGGTTTACTTATTGGAGGAAATAAATCTGTTGCTGGAAGTGGAATAGGAAGTCCTAAAATGATTAAAGAAATGATTAAATTTGCACAGAAAAATAATGTTTACGCAAAAGTAGAAGTTTTACCTATGTCAAATATTAATGAAGCACTTAATAAAACAAGAATGAATGAAGCTAGATATAGAATAGTTTTAGAAAACAAATAATAAAATAAAAACTTGCGATAGCCAAATTTAAATTCTTTCAAACTTCGTTTTCAGATTTTGTCAAGAATGTTTATTTTTTAGGACATCGACTAAGGTCTACGCTTGCGTGTCCTCAAAAAATAGATATTATTGGCACAATATGGAAACTCCACACAGTGAGAAAAAATAAAAAAATAAAAGTAAACTACTTACGCCTAGATTTAATGTCTCTATCAACAAATTTCTCTGCAAACCAAGACTTCCGTTTAGACACTTTAGTTGCAATATAATCATCCATAGTAGCACGTGCAATTCTTCGATTATTATCAAACTCATCTTTATCAGATTTCTCTTTTGCAATTTTAGCTAATTGTTTATTTTGCTCATCTAACTCAAGTTGCTTCTCATGAAGTTCCATTCTTCTTTGTTGTTCAATTGCTTTTAAATCTTCTAACTTTTTAGCAGCAATTGTATCATAATGAGATTGTCTGTACAAGTGAGTTTTATCCCAAGACTTTGAACCTCTTTGTTTACTAATATAACCTAAAAACTTCTCATCAGCAATTTCTTTTTGTGTAGGTTCAATTTTCTCTTTTTTAAAAAAACCAAATAATGAAGGTCTCTTTTTTAATCTAATTTCCATATCTCTATCTTTAATAGGTGTTTCTTCTTTAAAAACCTCTTCATTTTCATCCTCAATTTCAACTAATTCTGGTTCAATTTTAGACTTATAATTATCTGACACTTTATTATGTGTAACATTAAAATTAAATTTTTTATTACCTAAATTTGAAAATTTTTCATTATGAAAAATTGATTTCTTCTTTTTAGGTTTTAAAGCATCAACTTTTGCTTTTCTAGCTGCTGCTGATTGTTCAAGTTTTTTAGACTTTCGTTCAAAACGAACATTATTAATATGTTTATGTAAAACATTATCTGAATGAATACTATGATTATGAATATCTCTTCTAATTTGTTTCTTATCTTGTTTATCAATATTTTTATTAATAATTTTATCTAAGTGAGGTTTTAATTTATTTCCATTAAAAACAAACACATATGCAAAAATTACAAGAATTACAATAAATCCTAAAAACCAAATCCAACTAAAAGATGAAGTATCATCTCCTAAAACTAATTGATTATTTTTTGAATCATCATTAGAGTTCTCATTAATTTCATTTACAATAACATCACCAGATAAATCTTTAACTAAAGGTTTCTCAAAAGTTGAAGTAATAACAGGAGTAATTTCTTTAAGAATTGGAATTGGTTTATTATAAGTAATAAAGTATCTTAAAACTTTTTTATTATCAAACTCATCAGCTGTTGAAATAATAATCTCATTAACTCCTTGAACTAAAGTTAAACTTATTTTTTGTATTGTAGAACTAATATCTTTACTAAAAACCTCCTTACCTAAATTTTTAACTTTAACAACCGTCTCACTTTCTCCTTCACTAAACACATCAAAGCTAAAACTAGAAATACTAACTTCTGTATCTTCATCCAAAGAGCTAGTTAAAACTACATCAATTTTATTTGGAGAACCATTTACTAAATTTGATGTAACTTCATTCCCTGCATTATCAGAAACCTCAAGATAATATTCATAAGAATCAGAGTATGTAACTTTCCCATCAACATAACTCTCTCTACTTCCTGTGTAAACCTTTTTTCCATCTCTAAACAATTTATACTCAAC
Organism: Nanoarchaeales archaeon; assembly: GCA_013215525.1. Taxonomy (GTDB): domain Archaea; phylum Nanobdellota; class Nanobdellia; order Woesearchaeales; family UBA583; genus UBA583. The sequence goes on from JABSQY010000017.1 coordinate 11,215, forward strand.
ATCTGAAATTAAATCATTTGACTCCGTCCAAGAAAGTTTAATAAACCCATTTTTATCTGAAATTAAACTTAAAACTGAAGTTGTTGGAGCTTGAGTATCATAATAAAAATCCTTTGTGAAAGTTTCCTTATAATAAGAATCAGAACATACAAAAGTTAATTTATATTCCCCATCAAGAATTAAATCTAAATCTACATAAAAATCATCTTTTTTATGAGAAAAAAAATCATCATAAGACTTAGAATCAATTGATACCATATGACACTCATCAGCATCAGACTCAAACACAAATTCATCTTCATTTGAAAACTCACCCTCAAAATCAATATCAAAACTTGAATCTAAATTAATAGATTTTAATTTTGAATTTCCTAAATTATCAAACACAACTAAACTAATTTTTCCAGAATAAAAAGGTAAATTAATAGTTTTAGTAACACTACTTCCAACTAAAGTCCCAGTCAGTTTTAAATCATTTTGAACAATTTCATATCTATCTAAATTTGAATCCGAAGATGAAAATTTTAAAGTATAAAGATTATCTTCTTTAACCAATAAAATGTTTGAAATCACAGGAGCAAATAAATCTAAAACTTCAAAATCAAAATCAAAAGTTTCAAAATTCCCAGCACCATCAGTAACCTTAAATTGTAATGTTACAATCCCCTCAGAAGTTAAAACAAATTCATAAGAATTTGAACTAACCAAACCAAAGCTTTGAACTCCTGAAGATGTAACTTCAAAAATCTCAACAGAATCAACATTATAATCATCTGCAAAAGAAAAATATAATTTTAATAATTTATTTTGAGAATCAACTAAATGATTTTCTAAACTAAAAGTAGGATTAATAGAATCAAAATAAATTGATTTAGAAGTTCCACCAGCAGTAATTATAAACTCAGTTGAAGAAGTTACAGCTCCAACATCTGTAAGATAATCAATCAAAGAAAAATCATAACAATATTCAACCCCACAAGAAGTAAAATCATAACTTTTTAAAGTCGTAGCATCATTAGCAATCATCACAGTTAAAGGACTCTCATTTTGTAAAGATTTTAAATAAACTTCATGATTATTTAAAGAAAAATAAGTTTCCGAATTACTCTCAAAATCTAAAACCTCAAAGGCAAAAATTAAATTCAAAGACAAAATAAATGTCAAAAAAAGTAAAATAAATTTTTTCATAATAAACTAAAGTTTTCAAGGTTTATAAATTTTCTTTATAATCATAACGATAAAGAATATAAATTGATTAAAACATTAAAATTCCGACTCATACTCTTGATAAATCTCATGTCCACACGCCTTACAAAAACTAGCATCAGGATCGTGATATTTTAATCCACAATATTTACATTTAGATCTTCTTTTTTTTGAAGTAATTGCAATAAATTTAACTAAAGTTGTAACATAATATGGAACTAAAATTATTCCAGTTAAAATTGTAAGCATTACAACCCAACGTCCAAACTCAGTCACAGCAACAATATCCCCAAAACCTACAGTAGTTGCAGTAGTTACTGTGAAATATAAAGCATCTGAAAAGTTATTAATTCCCTCATTTGCAACATGTTCAACATCATAAATTAATCCAGCAGACACCATAAAAATTGCAAACAAAGTAAAAACTACTTTAATAGTAAATAATTTCTGAAACTTTTTAGAATCAAGTAAATGACCAACATTTAAATATTTTTCAGAATACCTATACAATCTAAAAAATCTTAAAATTCTTAAAAATTGTAAATCAGTATAACCAAACCAAAAAGGCACAATAGTTATCAAATCAATCCATGTATATTTTGATTTAAAAAATTTCTTTTTATCTGAAGCTACATAAAGTCTAATAAAAAATTCAAATGAAAATAAAACTAAAATAATAATATCCAAAAAAACTAAAGTTTTCTTCACATTCTCAGGTAAACTATAAGTTAAAGCAATAAAAATAAATAAAGATAAAAAAATTAAAAATAAAATAAAAAAATCCATCTTTAAAGATTTCTTATTTTCCTTCATTGAAAAATATTTTTTCAATTCCTTTCTAATAGATTTATTCACACTAATTTAGTAAAAAACATTTAGTATTTATATATTTAACTAAAAAAACAAAAGTTAAAATAAATCATAAAATTATAACAAATTAAAATAATAAACTAGAAATATATATTTAATAAAATAAAAAAATTAATCTTGATAAATCAAAATTTAAGTATTCAACTGTACATTGTACAAGTTAATATCATAAAAATTTTTTTCAAAATTTTTATAACATTTTAGTGATTAATTCTGAAATTTTCTCAGCTCTATCACCTAAAACTCCTTTTAATGTAAAAGGCTTTTTAATTCCACCTCTTTCAAATCCACCAATTGGAGGGTGTAATCTGAAAAATGGTTTAACAGTAAATTTAGTCTCGAAATCTCTTAACTTAACTTCACCAGCGAAGTATTCCTTCGCAATTGCAGCACCATCGATTTTAACATCTGACTTACCAACAACTGATCCTCTCTTATCAAGCATAGTAGCGTAAAAAGATTCGTCAACTAATCCATAAGTAACATAATCTTTTGCCTTTTTAGCCATACCTAAATTTTCAGGCGTATTGTCTAAAACAACACAAGCATGTTTCTGGTGTAATCTTAATAATTCTAATGTTTTCTTAATATTTACATCAACATTAACTAAACCACGAATTAAAATTACAGCAATTTTTTGATTATTCATTTGAAGCACCATCCATAATTCCACGTCCTTCACTAACTGAAGGCATTAATTTTACTTTTTGTAAGTTCTTTAAAGCAGTAAAACCAGCTTTCATCATATTATTTTTATTCTTTGTTTGACCAAAAGTCTTACTCCAAACATCTTTAATACCAGCTAATTCTAACATTTTCTTTAATTCAGCTTCAACAACTAAACCAGTTCCCTTAGGAGCAGGCATTAATTTAACAGTAACTGAACCTGAAGTTCCTGTAACAGAAAAAGGAATGGAATGACCAGCACCACAAAAGCAACCCCAATCACCACAACCTCTTCTAATCATAATTAAGTTCTTCTTAGCAGCTAAAACAGCTTTCTCTCTTGAAGGAACTGTCTCTCTTGCTTTTCCAAAACCTAATCCAACAACACCGTTCTTGTTTCCAGTAACTGAAATCATTGCAAAACTCATAACTGAACCTTCCTTAGTAACTTTTTGTGTAGGCTTAGAAATTTTTCTTTTTCCTCCACCAAACTTACCTTTAGCTTGTCCAACGTTTACAAATTCTTGACCCATGTTTGAATCTAAAAAGTCTGCGATTTCTCCTTCTTGGATTAATCTTCCAGATGATAAAACTTCATCTAAATTTGCATATTTCTTAGCCATAACATCTTTACCTAAAGCAGTCTTTGGAACCCAAATCTTTACAACTGGCTCAAAGTTTCTACGAGGTCCTCTGTTTCCAAATTTTCCTCTTTGACCTGGCTTAAAGTTTCCTCTTTGCCCTGGTTTAAAGTTTCCTTGTCCTGGTTTAAAATTTCCTTTCTTTTGTTCCATTTTACATACCCTCGATAGCTGCCTTAACTTTCGCAACTACTTTCTCAGCATCATCTTGCTTTAAGTGAGCACCTGATAATCTTTCCTCAACTGGAAAAACTTCATCATTAACTTTAACATTAACACCTGAATCTTTTAATCCTTTAACAGCAGCATAAATTCTACCACCATAAAATGATTTTTGTAATCCTAAATCAATAATCACATCAGAAGTTCCCTTCTTAGTTTTTAATAATCTCTTACCAGCTAATAAACCAGTTAAGTATGCAGCAACAGTATTACCTGTATGTAATGTATATCCTAATTTAATTAACTCGTGTGATTTTGCAGATGTTAAAATAATATCTCCATCATCGTGGTAATCAATTAATTGTACTAACATATTATTGTTAGATTGTCTAACAACAGCTCTAGTTAGTTCACTTTTCAGAAAACCTAACCTTTGCTTATAGTTAGTAAGACCACGGATTCTTCTATTAAATCTAAAAACTCTATTTTTATTTAAATTCTTCATTTTTATTCGTTCTCCTTCTTACTTTCTACAGTTTGTAAAAAATCATGTTGCTCTACGTATAAAGCCATGTGTTTTTTATTTCTGAAAAAATTTCCTTTTGCTTTTCTGTATAATTCTCTATACCCAGCAACAGTTAATCTATCAGCCTTCTTTAAGTTTAATAATTGAGTTCGTAATGCACGAATCTTAATGATCCATTTATCCTTATTCTTAAATCTTGCATTAGCAGTACCTTTACGGCTACCGTGTCCAGATCTTAAACCTTTAGCCTTTTGTTTTGCGATATGATTAGCAGCAGTTCTGGAATTACCCTTCTTTGCGTGCACAGTAATCGCTTTATCAGCAACTAAGTCCTTAACTCCTTCTCTAGAAATTAATTCCTTTAAATCTTTTTTAGTTTCAGCAGTTAAGTTAAACTTAACTCTTTTAGGTGAAACTCCTAAAGCTCTAGCAGCTAATGATTTTTGCTTTCCTAAATTCATTCTGATTTTACCTCTTCAGATTTTTTCTCAGATTTTTTAGCAACAGCTTTCTTTACAGGAGCTGATGCAGTTTTAGTTGAAACTTTTGTTAATTTCTTAACTGATTTAGCGATATCATTGTGACCTGAAACTTTTAACTTAGCTGTAACAGCCGCGTTTAAAACATCAATTCTCTTTCTACCACCAACAGTTGCACCAATAACTACAACATCAGTCTTTGAATCAACCTTAGCTAAATCAGCTACATTGTTAACAACAACTGGTCTTAAACCGTTATGGTCTAAACCTGAAACTGAAAAAGGTGACTTAAATCCAACTTCTGGCATTGAAGGTTTCCCTCTTCTACCTCTTCTAACTTTATTACCCATTCCTTTAGGCTTTCTCCACTTTGTTTCGTGGTTAAGCTTTGCGAATTGGTGAGCTTGTACTCTTCTATATGTAGGCTTTCTTGCTTTTGATGCAGCTCTTGCCTTTAATAAATGTGCAGTCATTTTATTCATGATACCTCACGTGTGGTTTTTCAGTAATGAAAATTCCATCTTGAATTACTCTTCTATCGAAGTGTGAAATCTTAGTTAATTTTTCAATTGAACCAGCAACTTGTCCAGCGGACTCCTTGTTAATTCCTTCTACAGTAATATCTTCTCCTGAAATTGTAACTTTAACTCCTGGTAAAACATTTAAAGTTCTAGGAACTTTCTCTCCTAAAAAGTTTTTAACTTGAACTATATTACCCTTTAAGGCAACAGTCATAGGGAACTTAGCATATACTACTTTTAATTTGTAAGTAAATCCTTCAGTTACACCTTTAATTAAATTATTAGCGTGAGCTCTGTATGTATGAATAATTTTCTTTTCACTTTGAGTAAACTTTGTAGTTCCAATAACAATTTTGTTACCATCAACTTTAATATATACTCTAGGGAATCTCATCATTTTAGAGATTTCTCCCTTAGGTCCTTTTACAGTTAGAGTATCTTTTGCACTAGTTGCTGTAACACCTTCTGGTAATTCAACAATTTGTTCATAAGTTCTCCAAACTTTTTTTACTTCAGTCATTTGTAAAATATTTAGTAACAGAAAGCTACTAATGTACCTCCTACATGATTATCCTTTGCAGACTTTTGAGTTAACAAACCTTTGTTTGTTGAGATGATTAAAACACCGAAATCCTTCGCTGGTAAAAATCTCTTCTCAAAACTCTCCATTTCCTCAAGTTTCACAGGGAATCTTGGTTTAATTACATTACATTCATTAATAGTACCTAATAAAGAAACAATAACTTTGTCTCCTCTACCATCAACAACGATTTCGTAATTACCAACATACCCATTTTCCTTAAGCACATCTAAAACACTTAAAAGAAACTTAGATTTCTTTAGTGTAACAGTCTTATTTAAAGCTTTAACCGCATTATTAATTTTTGATAATGAGTCAGCCAATGGATCATTTAATGTCATTTTTTATTTTTTCTCCGAAATTTATAGATTAAAAAATAAAAATGATACATAACAAATATTAATTTGTGTCAGCATCATTTTTTTTTATACCTATATTATATTAGTTTAATTTCTTAAACCCTAACTTTTGAGCATTCGCTCTAAAGCATCTTCTACAAACGTTAAGTTGCCATTGCCCCATAACTCCTCTTGTAGTCCCACATAATTCACACTTCTTAACAGACCTACCGAAAGCTCTCTTAATTGGCGCGTTATGTTTAATATACTTAGCCCACTTAGCAGGCTTTTGCTCTAATTGATTAGCAACCTTGGAAAAATCTTTTGCAGTCATTTTATTCAGTTACCTCAGTATTATACTCATTCTTTAAAATTTCAGTAACTTCCGCTCCTGTAACTTTATGTCTTAAAGGAATTCTAGCAGAGTGAAGTCTTCTTGTCTTAACTCTAATTCCTGGTCTTTGAAAAGTAACCATTAATTCGAATCCCATAATACCAATATCAGCATCATACTTACTTCGGTGTAATTCTAAATACTCAGTAAATCCCATTGAAAAGTTTCCAGTGTGATCTAATGACTTAGCCTTTAAAGTATTACCTTTAGAGTCTAAACACCAAGCTAAAAATTTCTTAGCATCTTCTCCTCTTAGAGTAACTTTATATCCAATTGGTAAACCAGGTCTTAATTGCCACATAGCTAATCTTTTCTTAGCAAGATTCATAACAGGTGTTTTACCAGTTAACATACTAAGTAATTTTTTAGCTTTAACCATACCAGGTTTATCATTACCAACACAAACGTTTAAAGTAACTTTTTCTAATGTAACAGTTTTCATATCTTTTGCCATTTTAGTTAAACTCCTTAGCATCTTCAATTACATAACAGTAATCCTTAGCAGTTGATGCCTCAGCACCAGCAATTTCTAAAGTAACTAAATCAATAGATAAACCATTATATATTGTAAATCCTTTAACAGTTCCAAAACATCCCTTAAATTTACCATCAAATAAGTAAACTTGAGCTCCTTCCTTTAACTCTAAAGTCTTCTTTATAGCCTTCTTTGCAAAATCGTAAACTACTGAATCTTGAACTGAAACCTTCTTAAAAGTTTTCTCATCAACTAAAATGTTGAATCCATTCATCATATTTAACTGAAACTTAGAGCCTTTAAGTAAAGACTTTGAAGCAACCTTTAAAGTAATAGTTGAACTTTTTGTAGGAACTAAATTTAATCTACCAACAGTATCGAAAATTACAACGAATTTTTCTTTAGTTTCTGTGATTTCAAAAATATCAAACATACCAACAGCTAATTTAATATCAGTAACCTTTTTACCGTTTACTAAAACATTCTTGTTATGTACAATATACTTAGCTTCCTTTGCAGTTTTTGCATATCCTAAAGTTTCCCTTAAAATTACAACTACAGGTGTAACATATTTTAACTCGTGTGAACCAGCGTTAGGCTTAGTTACAAAAGTAATATTCTTCTTTTTAACAGGCCATGAATTTGGCATGCTTGTTCTTTTTAAATGTCTACTATTAGCCATTTTATTTCTTAGCCTCCTTAACTTTCGCTAACTTATCAGCTCTAGTTTTATCAGTTAAATCTAATGTTGTAATTCTTAAGTTTGAAGGGTGAATAGGATATAAAGAATCTGTTCCATCTCTTCTCTTAACAGCTGCTCCTTCAACGTATACTCTAGTTTTAATTAATGAAACTTTAGTAACCTTTCCAGATTGAGCCTTAAATTGCCCAGCCATAATTTCTACAACATCTCCAACTCTAACAGGAACTGATCTAGTTGAATGCTCTGCTTTCAAATCCTTTGATAATGAAACATTAACAAATTTATGCTTAATATGTAAAGGAGCTCTAAAAGCGTACTTTCTTTGCTTTCTCTTTTGGGAGGAAGCTTTCCATGCGTTTGACCATACTTTCTTCATTTTAAACTACGATATTTGAAATTCTCGCAACTGCTGGAAATCTCTCTCCAACTTCTTTTGCAATAGCTCCTTTGATTAAAGTACCCTTAGGTTGACCTTTATCATCTTTTAGAACTACAGCTCCATTGCTCTCAAACTTAACAGTTTGCCCATTAGGTCTTTTGAATTCTTGCTTTTGTCTAACAACAACACATTTAACTACATTATGTTTCATATCAGGTCTCCCCTTTGTAACATTACCAGTAAACATATCACCAACACCAGCGCATTCAAGCATTCTTTTAACGGATTTATATCCCTTAACAGAAATGATTTTAACCTCTTTAGCTCCTGAATTATCAACAACTTGAACTCGTGCACCAATAGGTAAACCTCTGGATCCGTTTCTTTTAATTGCTTTCATTATTCATTAGCCTCACTAATAACTTTAATTACAACAAATTTTTTAGTCTTAGATAAAGGTCTACATTCAGCAATTAATACTTTATCCCCTAATTTAGCGGAAACAGCATCACTGTTATGTGCAGCAACTCTTGTTCTAGTCTTAAAATATCTACTATACTTAGTGTTCTTAACCATAGTTTCCCATTCTACTTTCACAGTTTTAGCCATGTTAGCGGAAACAACAGTACCTTCGAACATCTTTCCTCTAATGGAAACATTACCAGTATAAGGACAGTTCTTGTCATTACTAGCTTCTGCTTTCACATCAGATTCAATATTATAACCAATTGTTTTTTTCATTTTTAATTAAATCGGTAGTTACCCGCAAAAATTTGCAGCAACTCCTAGTTTTTCGTATTAGGATAAATACCAAGGTATTCACAACTAATATGATTAAACTTTAACCTTAAATTTTAGAATTTGTGATCAGAAACAATTCAAATCACTTAAACTTTTTTATTCTTTGCGTTAAAGTACTATAAAGAAAGCGTCCATCCATATATAAAGCTTGTCCTTTGTACTCTAACTCAATAGTAACATTACGTTTAAGAATTCGAATAGTAGAACCGTTTTGAGACAAAACAAAAAAGTTAGCAGTTTCATGTACTAATTCTCCAACGATACCAATCTGATTTTGCATTGTAGATTTAATGATTTTAAAGGTTTTCCCAATTAAAGATTTTAAAGTTAAATCAACTTCAATTTGTCTTTTTGTAGATAATTTAATATTAGAATTAGAGTTCTTTTTTTTGTTTCGGTTTTTTGACATAATAATATTTATCGTGTTAAATTTATAAATATTAGGTAAAAAATAGAATTTTAAAATAATCTCCTAGATATTTTATCTTCAACAAAATCCCCACGAGTATCATACTTCCCACACATAAAAGATTTTAACTCTCCATCAACTAAAACTGCAGGTTGTGTCGTACCCCACGTAAAGTCTTCAAAAGTAACTCTATCTGTATCAGGCAGAATGAAATTTCCACCAGCAATCACACTACTACTACGCGCAAGATCATTATTTTCCAAATATTTTTTAAAAAGAGTTTCATTAAATTGATCCAAATAAACTTCAACATTTTTCTTAAAAATATCATTTCTATCAAGTTCACACATTTTATAATTTTCACGACTCAATAAAGGATGACATCTTCCAGTTCCAACAAGATTATTAATTTCTAAATCAGATTTATTTCCAATATCTTTAAAACTCTCTAACTGACTAATTGAATACTCATTTAATTTTTCAACAGTCTCAAGAGGAGTTGAACCTTTATAAGTTGAAATTTCAACAGCCCCACCATTTTCATGAGTTGATAAAATTGCATTTTTAATCATTGTTAAATAAGCAGGTGAGTCCCCAAATAAAGGTAAATATGCAATTAATTTATCAAATTTATTTTCAGAAATCGCCTTATAAATTTCAATATCAGATGTCGCTATTTGTGTTGTAGCACCACCTTGTTCTAAACATCTGTTATAAACTCCATCACCAATTAAACCAGAAAATCCTGGAAATATAATTAATTCATCTAATCCTTTCTTGTAGTTTGTTTTATTATTGTTTGTCATTTTTTTAGGTTATACAACGTTTGTTGTTGATACTTATAGTAGTAGTACAAACCATATAAATAAGACTCCTCTCAAAAGAAACGCTAAGTAGTTAAATACTCAAAACATACTATATGTATGAACACAATAGAGACACTTGAAGAGATTGGAATGACGCAATCAGAAGCAAAAACTTTTCTTACACTACTAAAACTAGGAGCAGCGAATGCTGGAGACATATTAGACAACTTAGACTTGCACCAATCAGTAATCCACAGAGCACTAAACTCCCTTATAGAAAAAGGACTAATCAACTACACACTAGAAGGTAAAAAAAGAATATACCAAGCAAACGACCCAAAACAACTATACAATTTAATTGATGATAAAAAAAATAACTTAGACAACATATACGAAGAACTACAACAAATAAAATCAGAAGAAAAAGAAAAAGAGAATGCAACTATATACAAAGGGAAAAAAGGAATTTCAGAAGTATACTCTATACTTGTATCAAACACACATGCAAAAGAATATTTAAGTTTCGGAGGAGGAAAAGATTGTGTTGAATTGATGGGAGTTCCATGGTGGCACAACGTACACATAAGAAGAGCAGAAAATAAAATAAAAGCAAGACAAGTCTTCGACAAAACAGTTCAAAGTATAGGAAAAGATTTAGAAAAAAAGAATAAAAATACAAAAATTAAATATTTATCAAAAGATTTTGAATCATTTCAAGAAACAGTAATATGTGGAGATTTTGTTGCAATTACAGTATTTGCAGATAACCCATATTCATTTTTAATAAAAGATGAAAAAGTAGCAGAAGGATATAGAAAACACTTTGAACTATTATGGAAAAATGCTAACTAATAATATTATAAACAAATAAAAATAAGCAAATAAATAAAAGATAAAAAATATAACACATAAAAATAAAAATAAAATTTATAAAGATAAAAAATAAAAATATAATATGAAAACAAAATCAAATAAAGAAATTTCTAAACTAGGAATCGGAACTTTTGGAATTGGTGGAAAAGGACACAGAGATGTTGCAATCACAGAACGAAAAGATGACAACACATACATCAATGCAATAACACATACACTAAACCATAACATTAACTTCACAGAATTATGCGTAGGTTACGGACACGGAAATTCAATCAAATTATTCAAAAAAGGATTAGATAAAAGTAATGTTAAAAGAGAAGATTTATTTCTAACTCACGCACTATACACAAGAGATTTTAATTCTATCGAAGATATAAAAAAAGACATAGAAACTTTTCATAAAGTTATGAACACAGATTACTCAGACTCAACACTAGTTACACAATCACTTTTAATCAGATTTGGAGAAGAAAAAATATATGAAATATTAGACGAACTATTAAAAAACAAAAAAACAAATTATGTAAGTTTATCAAATGCAAGTCCAACATGGATTAAAAGATTTCACAACAAATACAAAGATAATTTCTTCGCACACGAAGGACACATCAGTTACGAAATGAGAGCACTACAAGATAAAGGAATATTTGAATTATGTGATAAATTAAAAGTTAGAAATATAATCTGGAGACCATTTAGAAGAAATCAAACAAATAAAAAAAACTGGACTCAACTAACTGAACTATCAAAAAAATATAATAAGACGCAAAACCAAATAATTTTAAATTGGTTAATTCATGAAAACTTTTATCCAATGGTATTTTCAGCAAATCCAAAACACATAGATGAGAATATTGAAAGTATGAATTTCAAGATGGAACAAATCGAATATAATTTATTAACTCAGTTTAGACCAGACAATAACGAATACAAAAATATTGACTGGGAAGGTTTAAACATAGATAATGATATTGTAAATGAAATAAATAAATTTTAAAAATTTAATAAATAAATAAATTCAACCAAAAGCAGAATAATGTTTTAACCCATAACGCCAATTCAAAATAATCACAACCACAAGTACAATGTTTGTAATACTAATATAAATTAAACTACTAATAAAATCAACTTGAACTCCTTTAAACAAAGGAACAGCAACAGTTGCAAGATAATAAACAGGAATAAATCCAAGTAAATAACCAAATTTCATTTCTTGAAAAAATACACCAGGATAAGACGCTAATAGATTTTCAAAAGTATTAAAAAAATTCAATAAAAAATCTCCTGCCTCAACAAATAACCAAGTAAAACTATCTAAAAATAAATAAAGAATCATTATATTTAAAGCTAAAAATAAACTATATAAAATTGAAAATAAAAAAGATAAAAAAGTAAACTCTTGATACATTAATACAAAAGGTAAAAAAATTAAACATCTAATTAAAAAATAAAATACTTGTGAACCACGGGATTGCATAAACAAATAATTAAAAAAAACTGTCCCAGGTTTTGATAATAAAGTATTCATATTTCCTTTTTTAATATAATGTCTACTAAGTCTATTCGCAGCCGTAAAAGCTGCACCTAAATTAACAACAAAAGGAAGTAGAAAAAAAAATGTTATAAAATCAATTCTTGACCAATTAATAATTGATGAAAAATTACTTGATAAAATTTCTGCTAAAAGAAATAAAACTAATGAAGAAAATACCATATATAATATGTCAACAAAAAAATGAACCATATATTCAGTTTTAATTAAAATAGATATTTTTTGTGTTATTAAAAAATATTTGAAATAATGTGACACAGACATAAATTAAATAATATTTTTTAATTTTATAAAGATTTACATTAAAAATAAAATAAACAAGTATAATTATAAGTATAAAAACAAAGATAAATAGAAAAGAGTAACCATATAAAAACTACAACTTATTATAAACAAATAATACAATTATTAAAGTATAATGAGAAAACATATTGATAATTTTCACCACCATGCAACACGCAACTACCACATAACAGGAGCAATAATTACGCTTATAACTATTTTTTTTATTAATCAATTTATAGATTTTAATTCTGTAGGAATAATATTAAATGAATTTCAAAACTTTTTTTTAGATAATTTAATGTTAGGAATATTATTATTTGTTGGAATTTGTATAATTATTTTAAATTCTCCAATTGCAATAACTCCAGTATTATATATATTAGCAGGATACTTATATGGACCAATTTTTGGAACAATAATTAGTGTAATTTCTTTTTGTATTGCAAGTTTAATAGGTTTCGAGATAATTAGAAAGTTTTTTAGAAAAAAGTTTCAAAGTAAATATGAAAAAAAGATTTCAAAAATTAATAAAGAAATACAAGAACACGGATTTCATTATTTTTTTTCATTAAGAACAATGGTAATAATCCCTCACTACATAATCACAATACTTGCAGGTTTAAGTAAATTAAATAAAAAAACTTTTTTTAGTGCATCAGCATTAGGATTTTTACCAGAAGCTATTGTATACAATTTCGCCGGATCAACACTTACAAACCTAACAAATCTAAACGAAATTGTATCAATTGAAATAATAGTTGCATTAGCATTAATTGTAGCACTTGGACTAGTTCCAGTATTACAAAGAATAGTTAAAAAACATAAAATTAAAAAATTAAAAGTTCACAAATTTTCAGACAAACCATTAAATCTTTAATAGTATAATACAAAAATAAAACATTAATTTATAATAAATAAAAAACATAAGCAAATATAATGAAAATAGTTGATTGGAATATAAATGGTGGATATTTAGTAAAGGAACATTCAACTGAGAATAATTTAAATTTTTTTATTAATAAAATTAAAGAATTAAATCCAGATATAGTATTAATACAAGAAGGACACATATCTAAAACATATAATCAAATAAAAGTATTATCTGAAAAATTAGATTTAAAATATTATAAATACCAAACATTAGGAGAATCACACATAGAAAAAGGAAATCAATTATGTTTATTTGTTCTAAGTAAATTTGAAATTACAAGTTCTGAATTTTTGAAATTATCATCCCCAGACATTATCTCATATAATGAAAAATACGGAGGTGAAATTAAAAGTGATAAACATGAAAAAGGATTTTTGAAAGTTACAATAAAGAAACAAAATAAAGTATATACATTAGTTAGTGGACACGGACATGCATTACACATATTCAATAAATCATTAGATGATTTTCCAAAATTAATTTCAGAAATGAGAAAGCAAATTACTGAGTTATCAAAAGAAGAAAATTTAATATTTGGAGCAGATTTAAATTACGATAAAGTTTGTGAAAAATTTGAAAATATTTTCTCAACAAATCCAATAAAGTTAGTTTTTAAAAATGTAAATACTTATAAAAATGCACAAGCAGATTATTTAATAATTAGTGATAAGTTTAAAATCATAGATAAAAAACTTGATATGTGTACACATGACCATGCACTAAGTAATGTAGAAATTGATGAAAAATGAAAAATAAAAATATACTAATTTTTAAAATAAACCAATAAATATTTAAACA
>JABSQY010000169.1 GCA_013215525.1 Nanoarchaeales archaeon
TCTCCAAAGGGATCGCTCTCTGGCATAACAGCCTCTTTTTCCTGATTTTCTTCCGCGAATGGATCCTATTACAAAACATACAAAAAATAATTAAAAATAAATAGTTTTGAATTTGTTTATAAAGAAATTTATTGAAAAAAAATTTAAAAAATTAAATTTATAATAAAAATATAAAACTTCAAAAGCCATAAATAAAAAAAGACCTAAAAATAAAATGAAAAATAAAAATATATAATTTATAGATAAATTATAAGTAAGAAAAAATGAATTTAATATTGAAAATTTTAATAAACCAAAAAAGAAAAGAATAAGAATAAATAAATAACTAATTCCAAAAAAATTATTAAAATTAAGTTTAAAAATCATCTTCAATTAATTTGTCTCCTCCTTCAACATCATAATCATCACTTGCAACACTATCATAAGTTTCAACATTTTGAATTCCACCCCCATCCGAAATTTGATTAATAGATACCTTAGCTTTTATTTCATCATTTAAATTACTTTGAGTATTACCAGAAATAACATTATTTTGAGAAGTTTCAGCCCCACCAGCAACACCATTAACATCAGAACTAATTACGCGACCATCATCACCCTCATCTGAATTTAAAAAAAACATACGATATATGAAAATAAAAATAAAAAATAAAAACCCAAACAATAAAAATCCAATAAAATATTTAGCATAACCTGACAAAAAATTTGATTCAGATTCAAACACAGTAAACTTTACTTCAAAACTATCACGCACATTATCCCCATAAATAGTTTCTAAAACTAATCTATAATCTCCAAGTTCAAGAATATCATTTGAAGAAGCAAAATTTTTAAAAAAACTTTCATCAGTTTGAACTGAAATTTCGTCCGATTCAGTTAAAATAACTAAATTTTCAGAATCAAACAAAGTATAAACTAATTCAACCTCAGTTTCAACAGACCCAAAATTTTCAAAAGTTACAATCCCCACAATATCACGTAAACTATAAATAGCACCATCAGAAATTGCAAAAGTAATATCAAACAATTGAGCCGGAATAAAATTCACATTACTCCTATCAACAGGCACACTCCATGTATTTTGTGCAGAAATATTAAACTCTCTACTAGATAAACTATCAACTCGTTTCTCAGTAGAAAATTCATCAACCGAATCATCCTCAAAATAATTTGAAGGTTCAAACAAAACCGTTTCATATAAATAAATTTTTACAGCCAAATCTAAAATACTATCTCGAACAAATTTTAAAGCTTTAGCGCCACCTGAACTTGAAACATTATCTTCTGAAAAATCATTTTCATGAGCCGCAGCAAACCCAAAAGTAAAAGTAATAATAGTTAAAATAAAAAATGTGATAACTTTTCTAAAACTCAAATTAAATAATAAAAAATTCATAAATATAAATAAGACAACTAACTATAAAAAAAACTCGTTTAATTTTTTTACTAAATCACCAATTAAAATCAAATAATTCAACTAATGTAAAAATTAAGAAATAAATCAACTATAAATTAAAATAAAATTAGTCCCAAAAACCATATATGAGGTTTTTAAAAAATAAAAACCTAACATATAAATGATTCCTCAAATTAAAAAAAATTAGGATAAACTATCCTAAAAAATAAATACGTCAATTAATTAAAATATATAGTATTTCTCTCCCATATTGCAACAATAAAGTTACA
>JABSQY010000170.1 GCA_013215525.1 Nanoarchaeales archaeon
TTAAATGAAATAAAAAATATAATAAATAAAAAAATAAATGATGGAGATGAAATATCAATAATTGATTTTTTAAATAATATACAAAATATACTAACATTGATTTTTAATAAAATAACTAATAATCATGGTCAAAGTTGGACCTTACCTATTTTTTGGATATTTATAATTAATTTGTCTTTTTCTATTTCAGTAGGTGGAGATATTTTAAATAATTTTTTAACATTATTTAATGCTAAAAGTTTTATTTCTAGTTGTGGAGAAATTCTAAATATTTGTCCAACAAATAGTTTATTAATATTTGATATAATTAGAAGAGTTCTAACAATAGCATTAATCTACCAAACAGTACAAGCCTTCCGTAAATATTCACGAAAGTTATAAGAAAAATATATCAAATAAAACAAGCCTTTCGAAATTTTATATTTTTCTTTCAAAAATATCAAAGCTTATAAATTTCTTTCAAATTTCTTGAATATTCCAGAAAACTATAAGAATAAAATAAAAAATATAAATACTCCTAATAAGAAGATAATAATTTAGCAAAATTATTACATTTTAAAATTGAATCTCTAATTTTTTTTGAATCTGGATTCTCAACACCAGTCAACTCTCTCTGATAATTTATAGTTTTTTTACTAAAACAATCACGTATTTCATCAACTCTACTCAAAGGAAAAGAAACAGTCTCATCCTTAGTATTAGAAAAATTAAATAAATTATTCTTAAGAATAAACAAAGGACTTGAATAAATTGGAACATTTTGAATTCCAGAACAACAATCAATAATAGATGAAGGTAAAGAATGATTATCTTCACTAATTTCAGAAATATTAAAATCATGCCCTAAAACATAACCACGCACACGTAATTTGTCCATAGCTTTTAATTCAAATAATTTTGAAATCTCATCAGCATAATCACATTTAGATAAACTAAACATCCTCGAATGATCATAAACACTATTTTTAATAGGTAAATGTACTGACATAATTAAATCAGTTGAATATTTACTTTCAAGTAACTTAGGATTTAATTTAATCTTTAATATACTAGCAACTGCTAAATCATATGTATAATTATTAATCAAATAATCTCTACACTTAAAAGAACCATCCATATTACACTCAGCAGCAGAAGTTAAATGATGAAGTAAATGTTTTTCAAGACCATCACTAGTATATTTTGAAACAAACTTTCTCTCTCTATCTGCTTTATCCCACATATCAGGATCTACATAATAACTATCCCAAGTTAAAGGAGAAATATAATTGGAAATTTTAGAAAAAACTTCAAAAGAAAAATTAAAAAATCTAGAATGTTTTAATTTATCAATTACTTCTGATTTAATTTCTCTACTCATAAAAATAATAATATAATAACATATATAAATGTTACTCCTAGTTACAACAAAATTTATATCTTAAATATTCCATAAAACTATAAAAAACAATTAGGACAGAACGGAACTTTGTGAAACTATTCGATTCTTTATGAATAATTTTTAATTTTCATTAAGGATTAGAAATCTTTCATTTCTTTATCACAACGGCTTAGAAATTCTCATCAATAAATTTCTTGAGAATAAAACAAAAACGATGAACTTAGGAGGATTTTTTATTATAGTGCTGATTTTTTGAATCGGATTATAGTATAAA
>JABSQY010000171.1 GCA_013215525.1 Nanoarchaeales archaeon
AGTTAAATATGATGAAATCAGGAAGTATTTTCATAAATGCGGGTCGTGGACAAACTCTGGACACAAAAGCTCTAATCTCAGCTCTAAAGAGTGGAAAATTAGCAGGTGCTGGGCTTGATGTGTTTGAAGATGAACCAACATCAAACCAAAAAGAATTTATTTCAGAATTAAGAGATTTTGACAATGTAATTTTAACACCACACGTAGGAGGAAGTACAACAGAAGCGCAAATTGGAATTGCAACAGATGTAATTGAAGAATTAATTAAATTAATTTAATAATAAGTATAATTAATTTTTATAATTTGGACAAAAAACAATGAAGACTTTTCAAAATATGTAAAAGAAATAAAAAATTACTTTAAAAATGAAATAATAGATTTAGATTTGTTATTTTATGATGATTATATCTATCAAAAAGAATTTCCAGATTCATTACTATAATAAATGAATATAACTAGTTTTGCTAGCAATATTCAATCACAAATTCGTGTCCATTTATGGAATGTTTTTTTATCAGCAAGATACGATAGTGGATTTTCTAAAAAAGTTTTAATAGCATTACCATAATCAGATGTAAATGTAAAATGATTAGAAAATAAATCAATTGGAACACTAAACTCCGATTTTAGTTCTAAACGTGAAAACAATTTATTAATTAAATTTTTACCACTAAAATCACAACTAAAATACTTACTATCTAAAGAATTACTAATCTCAAAATAATGATTTACTGAATTAGATAATAAAATCTCAGCTTGTAGGTCTAATGATTCTTCATTTTTATCATAGACATGTGGGAGCCAAGAGGATAAAACAACTTCAGGTTCATATTTATTAAGAGCACTAACACAATCAATTTGTTCAACAGAAGAGTGCCCAGGTTTTGTATCTATTGCAATAATATCGATTCCTTTATTTTGTAATAATTTACTTAATTTACCCATTCCAGCACCTATTTCAACAACAGAATTAGATGGATTAACATTATTAATTTTTTTTACTAAGTCATCTATAAATTCACTTGTATAAACATGATAAATTGAATTATTATGAAATTCACCATTTAAATCTGAATGTGATGGTGTTGAGAATAAATTTTTAGAATCAAAAAAATCTTTATGTTCATCTTTATTATTTATAACTAATTGAGAAGAAAAAGTTAATAGATGTATAACTTCTTCCAAACTAACAGTTTCTTGAAAAGACTTAATTTTTCCCAAAATTTCAAACGATTTCTGACACATAGTAGTAACAATTAAAATTCATTTAAAAAAGTAATTAATTATAAACCAAGTCCTTTATAAATAGAAATTAACTTTTTATTATTATAGTAAAGAATTAGAATAATAAAAGTTATTTATTATTCACACTTTTAAAATAGATAAAATGGTAAAATACACAGTTAAAGGACATCAAATTGAAGGAAAGGTAACTAAAGCAGGTTACGAAAGAAAGGCAGTTATTTTCGCAAATAACATTGTGGAAGAATTAAAAAAAGTTGGAGTATCAAGACACCAAATTGATATTAAAACAAACATTTTAGGAAATAAAAATTACCCTGCAACTATTGAATTCTGGGGAGGAGGACACTATTTAAGATTCTCATACGCAAT
>JABSQY010000172.1 GCA_013215525.1 Nanoarchaeales archaeon
AATGGAGCGTATGTTTTAACTATTACTTCAAATGGTTTTGATGTTCGAGGAAAGGTGTCGCATTCTGATAAGGATGATGAGTATAGTTATTGGAATACACCATTTAATGTTCAAAGAAGTTTATTTATTGAGGATAGTTTATACACTTTTTCAAAGAGTAGAGTTTTAGTTAATGATTTAGGGACAGTAGAAGAATTAAATTCAATTGATTTACCGTATGATAAGCAGTGGTATCCGTTTAAGACGTATTATGAACCTGAACGAAATTTAGTTGATTCTATTTCAACTGATGTTGCTCAAACTATTGAACTTGTTGAAGTTAAATAAATATCTTTTTGGCTTTGCCAAAAATTCTATTTTTCTAATACAACTCGAAGTACTTTTGAAACGGATGCTTTGCAGTCACTACTCTTCGTTTCGTTCGGGACATAGTGAACAAGTTCACGAAGTTTCATCAATGCACTATTTTTTCTTGGGTCGAGGAGACAGTAAAAATTATGAAATAATTTTTGGTGTATTTTAAATAAATTTAAAATATATAGATTCTACCTCGACCAGAAAAATTAGCACTTTGATAAAAAATCCTCCTACAGTAAAAATGATTATTGTTATAAATCATTTTTGGCGAATAATTATAAATTAATTATTAGTTCAGACCTTTTTGTTTGTTCTTTATTTATTTCTTATTATATGAATTATTTCTACTCCAACTTTGCATTCTTATATGTTTTGGATTTCTATTTCCAAATTGTTTATTTGATTGATAAATATTTTTTCTATCTGTTTCATATTCAGTCTCTCCAAAAAAATCTCTAGTATCTGTTTCGTTTCTTATTCCTATTATTCTAATATTATTTGATGAAATTGGCGCTGGTGTTTGTGTTGGAGTTGTAATGTTTGTTAGGTTTAGGTTTAATGTTGTTCTAACTAAAGAAGAATTTTGTGTTGTTGCGTATTGAGAATTAATTGGATTATTTAAAATTATTTGTCTTTGATTTTCATTTAAGTTTTCTAAACTTTTTATTTCTCTTGTGTATTGTTGGTTTATACATTTTAGTGGTGTTGGTTCTCCTTGTGGAATTGCGCATTGTATTGGTGCTGATATTGATGTTGCTAAAATGATTTCTGTTAACATAGTATATTTATACTTTTATTGTTTATATATTTTACTTTATTTTTTACTTTTTGATTTTTCTTTAAATTTATATGTTAGTGCAAGTTCTATACAATTATAAATTTCTTTTCTTGGAATTTTTTTATTTGAATTAATAATTACTTCACGAGTTCCATTATAATAAAATGTTTTAGGATAAAGTTTTTTAAATGTTTCAATTAAATCTGTTGAAGACATTACATATAACGAGAAATTAGTTCCCATTTCTTTTTTATAATTAATTTTTAGCGGACTTCCAGTTTTTGATTGATTAGGTTGATATGTAGGTTCTCCCCATTTTAAAGTTTCAGAGATTTTTCCGATATTTTTATTATTATTTGCAACTTCAAATATCATCTCTCTTAGTTCTAACATTTTTGTTTGCATTTTTTTTGGAAATTTATAGTATTCTCGTTTTACGTCTAAATTTTCGAA
>JABSQY010000018.1 GCA_013215525.1 Nanoarchaeales archaeon
TTTCTTCTTCTGTTTCAAATTCAAGTAGTTCTGCTGTTATGAATGTTATTGGTGGTAATGTTGGTGGTTTTGTTGGTTATTCTCATTCTTCTTCTTCTGTTTCAAATTCAAGTAGTTCTGCTGTTATGACTGTTATTGGACATACTATTGGTGGACTTGTTGGTAATTCTCGTTCTGATTCTTCTGTTTCGAATTCAAGTAGTTTTGCTGTTATGAATGTTACTGGTGATTCTGTTGGTGGTCTTGTTGGTGAAAATGATAATTCATTAGTTCTATTTTCAAGTGCGTATTTAAATTTTAGTGGAAGTAATAATAATGGTAAGGTTGGTGGTCTTGTGGGATATAATTTAAATGGTGGTTTTATTTCATATTCTAAAAGTAGTGGTAATGTGTTTGGTAGTAATAATGTTGGTGGTCTTGTAGGATTAAATGAAAACTCATTAATTTCTAATTCGTATACTAACTCTAATGTTACAGCTTTAAGTTTTGTTGGAGGGGTTGTAGGTTATAATTTGAATTCAAATGTTGCTAATACATATTCTACAGGGAGTATTAGTGGAGATAGTAATGTTGGAGGAATTGTTGGTACTTTAGAAAATTCAAATATTTTAACTTCTTTTACTACTTCAAATGTATCAGGAAATTCTATTTTTAATTCTATTGCTGGTTTGATTTTAGGGGATAGTTATATTCATCTAAGTTATTATTTAAATAGTAGTTCTAATCCTGCTAATTTAGTTCCAAAATTATTTGAGGAAATAAGTGTTAATAATATTTCTTATTTTTATAATGTTTCAAATAATCCTATGGATAATTGGGATGTATATGTTTGGGAATATTCTACTACTGAATTACCAGTATTTGTTTTAGGACTTAATGAAAAAACAATATCTTCTAGTACAGTTGTGTATGTTGATGCTGATGGTGATGGAACTTTAGATTTTGAAGATAAATTATTGGGTAATATTTTAGATATTAATTTTAATGGTTTTGGGGAGGTAGTTTTAAAAATTGATAATTCAAAGTTTATTGATGGAGTTCAAAATACATCAAAGGAATTAGTTTTTGAAGATTTACAAGGTAATATATTTTTAAGTATATTTAAAGATTTTTCTTCAAATATTTTAAATATGGATGAAGTTTCAATTAGTAGAGTTAATACTTCTCTTGAGAATAGTTTATTTTTGAAAGGTTTTGATTTACAAACTGGAGAAAATGAAACAATTTATTTTAAAGTTATAAATAGTACTAATGTTGGAAATATTGAACTGTGTGTTGTTGATAAGGAAATAAATTTTAGTAGTGATATTAGTTCTACATGTAATGGAACTAATGAATTTTTATTTGATAATATTAGTAATTTATCTGATGGTGATTATGTGAATATATCGCAAGTAAATATTAGTTGGTATAATATTACAAGTAATATTTTAAAAATTACAGGTTTATCTAATTCAGCAATAATTCAATTTATTCCAGTGGCTACTAATAATTCTACTACAAGTAATAATGGTGGTAATAATGGTGGTAATGGTGGAGGTAATGGTGGAGGTAATACTGGTGGGAGTATTTGGAGTTGTATATTACCTGAGGTTTTGGTGAGTGGTGTATGTGTTATTCCAGATGATGTAGTTCCAGTTTTAGTTCCAGTTTACAAGCCTAATTTAATTGTAAATATTTCTGACGAAATAATTATTCCTAAGAATTTATTTGATATTACCTTTAATATTAATTTAAACATTATTTCAGATATTTCTGATTTAATTTCAATTGTTACATTTGAAAATTTCGGAACATCTACAACTTTTGTAAATTTTAATATTGTTATATATGATATTATGAGTAATATTGTGTTTAGTGAGGAATTTAATAAAAATGTTGAAATTGAGGAGACTTTTACTTTTACTTATATGGATTTAGATTTAAGTTATGGGGATTATAAAATAGTACTAACTACTAATTATGGGGATAATGTGTCTGATGAATTTATTCAGAAATTTAAATATATAAATGAGTATGAAAATATAGTTTGTAATGATACTTTTAATAGTAATTTATTAGTATTTTTAACTTTTATTAGTTTGTTAATTTTTGGTGCTATTTATTATCAAAGTAATTTAAGATTTAAAAATGAAAAGAAATTATTTACATCATTTATGTTATTAATTAGTGCAGCTTTAATTGGAACTATTAAGTATTCTAGTTGTGATTGTAGTTTTATTGCTTGTTATTGGTGGATATTTTTTGTTGGTTCTGGGTTGTATGTGTACTGGAATTACTTTGATAAAATTAATAATTATTTTAAAATAATTCCATTTACTAGTTCTGTTAAAGTTTATAAAACTAAAAAAATTGAAACTATTGAAAAAGTTAAGAAAATACATAAATATAAATATTTAGGAATTGTGTCGGATAGGATATATGATGCTTATGAAAAAATTTGGTATAGAAATAAAAAATAAATGTCTGATTTATTTTTAGTTTCAAATTGAAACTTTAATTTTGAGTTTATGTGTAGTTATATTTTTTTATATTATCTTAATCTTATTTAATTATATGTTAAAAAGATTGATTGTTTTTATTTTTGTTTTGTTGAGTGTTAGTTCAGTTTATTCGTTTACTGGTGTTGGTACTGGTACAAGTTTAGATCCATATAATATATCAACTTGTTTATTATTAAATGAAACTAGATTAGAGTTATCTGCTAATTACCAATTAATCAATCATATTGATTGTAGTGATACTGTGACTTGGGATAGTGGAGCAGGTTGGGAACCTATTGGTTACTGCAAGAGTAGTGAGTGTCATATATTTAGTACTGATTTTCCGTTTACAGGAATATTTGATGGTAATGGTTTTAACATTTCTAAATTATATATTAATCGAGTTCGAAAAAATATAGGATTATTTGGAAATATTAAAAATTCAGAAATTAAAAATGTAGAATTAATAGGTATGAATTATACCAGTATTGGAGATAGTGTTGGAGGAGTGGTTGGCTATTCAGATTCATCTAATATTTCTAATTCTAAAAATTCAGGAATTTTTAAAATTACAGGAAAGTACATAGGAGGAATTGTTGGATATACTAGTAATCAGGTTACTATTTTAAATTCAATTAATTATGCAAATTTAAATGTTAATGGAAGTTATGTAGGAGGTGTTGTAGGATATTTATATGGGTCCAATATTTCAAATTCAACTAATCTTGGAAATTTGAATGTTATCGGAAATGATGTTGGAGGATTAACTGGATGGGCACATAATTTTGCTTCTATTTCAAATTCTAAAAATTCTGGAAATTTGAGCGTTATAGGAAGTAATGTTGGTGGGATATCAGGACATACTACTTATTCTAATGTTTTAAATTCTAATAATTCTGGAAATTTAAATGTATCGGGAAATTATGTTGGAGGAATTGTAGGTTATTCTTATTATAGTTCAAATTCAAATTCTATAAATTTAGGAAATTTAACTGTTAATGGACTTTTTGTTGGAGGTATAACTGGAAATTTATACTATTCTAAAAGTTCAAATTCAAATAATTCTGGAAATTTAAATGTTGATGGAAGTTATGTAGGAGGTATAAATGGAAAATTATACTATTCTAATATTTCAAATTCTAGTAATTCTGGAAAATTGAGTGTTATCGGAGGACAGGTTGGAGGTATAAATGGAAATATAGAATATTCTAAAAGTTCAAATTCAAATAATTTTGGAAATTTAAATGTTTCAGGAAATAATGTTGGAGGTATAAATGGAAATTTATACTATTCTAAAAGTTCAAATTCAAATAATTCTGGAAATTTAAATGTTTCAGGAAATAATGTAGGAGGTATAAATGGAAATGTATATTTTTCTAATATTTCAAATTCTAGTAATTCTGGAAAATTGAGTGTTATCGGAGGACAAGTTGGAGGAATAATTGGATATGTACATTTTTCTAATATTTCAAATTCTAGTAATTATGGAAATTTAAATGTTTCAGGAAGTTATGTAGGAGGTATAAATGGAAATTTACAATATTCTAAAAGTTCAAATTCAAATAATTATGGAAATTTAAATGTTTCAGGAAATAATGTTGGAGGAATAATTGGACATGTATATTTTTCTAATAATTCAAATTCAAATAATTTTGGAAAATTAAATGTTTCAGGAAATAGTGTTGGAGGAATAATTGGGCGTGTAGTTAATTCTAATATTTTAGAATCAAATAATTCTGGAAAATTGAGTGTTATTGGGAGACAGGTTGGAGGAATAATTGGATATTCTTATTATTCTTATATCTCAAATTCAACTAATTCTGGAAAATTGAGTGTTATCGGGGAGAAGGTTGGAGGAATAATTGGATATTTATTATTTTCTAATATTTCAAAATCAAATAATTTTGGAAATTTAAATGTATCGGGAAATTATGTTGGAGGAATAGGTGGATATTTACAAGGTAGTTCTATTTTAAATGCTAGTAATTCTGGAAATTTAAATGTATCGGGAAATTATGTTGGTGGAATTACTGGAAAGGTTGATTCAACTTCTTTAATAACTCTTTCAAATGTTACTGGATTTATTAATGCTACTGGAGATTTTGTTGGTGGAATAGTTGGGGAGAATAATGGAATTATTAATATTAGTTATTTTGATGGAAATATTACAGGTAATGAGGAAGTTGGTGGCGCTATTGGATATAATAATAAGGGGAAAATATTTTCAACCATAGTTAGAGGAAATACATATGGACTAATTAAAGTTGGAGGTTTAGTTGGAAGTAATAATGATGGAGATATAACTAATTCAAGTAGTTATATTTCAATTTTAACTAATGCAGATGGTGTTGGAGGATTAATTGGAGTCTCAATGTTAGGTAATATTCATAGTTCAGGGTATTTTGGAAATTTGACAGGTAATGATGAAGTAGGAGGATTAATTGGAGAAAATATTGGAACTAATTTGTATAATATATATTCAGAAGGAGTTATTAAAGGGAATAATGTGGTTGGAGGGATTGTTGGAAGTCATCTTGTTGGAGATATAATTAATCTTACTTTTAATGGTACAGTTATTGGAAATACTGAAGTTGGAGGGATTGTTGGGAATCATTTAGTTGAGTTAATTAATCCTAAAAATTATGGAAATGTATTTGGTGTTGAAAAAGTTGGAGGAATTGCTGGAGTCTCATTAAATAGTGTTACAAATCCAGTTTCATCAGGAATTGTTAATGGAACAATTGATGTTGGTGGAATTATTGGTGAGTCATTAGTTGGAGAAATTACTAATGCTATTTCATCAGGAATTGTGAATGGAACTTCAAATGTTGGAGGAATTGTTGGGAATGCTATTGGAGTTATTAAAAACTCAAATTCGAGTGCTATTATTAATGGTAATACAGAAGTTGGAGGAATAGTTGGATTTAGTATTGGAGGAGTTATTAATTCTAATTTTTTAGGAGAAATATATGGAACTTCAAATGTAGGAGGAATTGTTGGAAGAAATTTTATTTTTGTTGTTGATTCTAATAATTATGGAGTCGTGAATGGAAATATTTTAATTGGTGGGATTACAGGTAATAATTTAGGTGATATTAATGATAGTTATAATTATGGAAATGTTTCCGGAGTAGATAAAATTGGAGGATTAATTGGAGAACACACAGCTGGAAATTTAAATAATTTATATCATTATGGTATTGTTAATGGTACAAATAATACTGGTGGAGTTATAGGAGTTATAAAATCAGGAGGAGTTAGTAATTTGTATTCTTATGGTATTGTTTTAGGTACTGGTATTGTTGGTGGAGTTGTAGGTTTTAATAAAGGGAGTTTATCAGATAGTTATTTTGAGGGAAATTTAAATAGTATCTTTGAACAAGGAGGAGGTTTAGTTGGAAATAATGATGGGACTGTAAAAGATTCAACATCTAATGGAACAATTACTGGAATTAAAATTTTGGGTGGAGTAGTTGGGTTTAATGATGATGATGGAAATATTAATAATGTTAAATTTTATGGGAGTATTGAGGGAAATTTTAGTATTGGTGGTATTGCTGGAAAAAATTTAGGAGAGATACATAATTCAAATAATTTTGGTAATGTTTTAGGAAATTTTAGTATTGGTGGAATTGTAGGGGATAATTTTTGGGAAATTCATAATTCAAATAATTATAATTTAGTTAATGGATTTGAACATATAGGAGGAATTGTTGGATTTAATAATATTGATGGATATATTAATAGTTCTATTAATTATAAAAATGTGTTTGGTATTAATGTAATTGGTGGTGTTGTAGGTTTTAATCTTGGTAGTATTAATTTAGGAGAATCTAAAGGAAATGTTACGGGGAATTTTAGTGTTGGTGGAGTTGTTGGTCATAATGATGTAAATTTAATTAGTGCTAAATCTAGTGGATTTATTTCAGGAAATTTTAGTATTGGTGGAATTTCTGGAGTTAATTATGGAACTATTAGTTTAGGAAGTTCAACAGCTGAGGTTTTTGGGTTAAGTAAAATTGGAGGAATTGTAGGAGAAAATTTAATTAATGGTAATGTTAATGGTGTAACTTCAGATAATATGGTTTCAGGAAATTCTAGTATTGGTGGAATGGTTGGTTTAAATTTTGGAACTGTTAATGGTGGAATTGTAAACTCCATAGTTAAAGTTTCAGGAAATAATTCAGTTGGTGGGATTGTTGGAAGAAATGAGGGGAGTGTGTTAGATGGAAATTTTGTAGGTGAAGTTTATAGTAATAGTAGTGTTGGTGCTGTTGTTGGATTAAATACAAATGGTGGTTTGGTTAATAATTCACAAGGTGCTGGTAAAGTGTTTGGTGATGAGTATGTTGGAGGAATTGTTGGAACTAATTCTTTAGGTGGAATTGTTAGTAATTCAAATTCTTATTTTGAAATTTATGGAAATAAGTATATTGGTGGTGTTATTGGATGGAATTTAAATGGAGGTATAATTTTAAATTCATATCGTAAAATAAATTTAAATTCAACTAATTCAAATTATGTTGGGGGAGTTATTGGAGTAAATCAAAATTCAACGATTGAAAACTTTTTAGATTTAACTACAATTTCAGTTACAGGAAATAATACAGTTGGAGGGTTAATTGGGTTAAATTTAAATTCTACTTTAATTAATGTTTCAAATAATTTAAATTTGGTTATTGGTGAATATGTTGTTGGTGGTTTAGTTGGAGAAAATAGAGGAACAAGTGAAATCAAAAATTCAAGAGCTGTATCTGGGGATGTGATTAGTAATATTGAAATTGCAGGAGGGATTGTTGGTTATAATAAAGCTATTATATTTAACTCAAGTTCAAGTTCAAATATTAAATCTTTAAATTATTCAGGAGGAATTGTAGGATTAAATGTTGGAATTATTAATAAATCTGAATCTTATTCAACTTTTACTAATAGTTTTAGATATGTAGGAGGAATTGTTGGACATAATTTAAATGAAGGAGATATTATTGATAGTTATAATAAAGTAAATATTAATCTTCCAGATACTTATTTTGTCGGAGGAGTTATAGGTATTAGTGAAAATTCTAATTTAAGTGATTTGAGTTATAATTTAAGTTTAATTGGTGAGGATTATGTTGGTGGAATTGTTGGTATTAATAAAAATTCTACATTAACTAATTTTCATTTTAGTGGTGAAGTTTCAGGTGATGATTATATTGGTGGAATTGTGGGAGAAAATCATATAAATGGAAAAATCATTATTGATTTAACTTCTGGTTTAATTAATGGTTATAGTAAAATGGGTGGTATTTCTGGGATTAACCGTGGTAGTATATTTAACTCAAATTTTCATGGTAATATAACTCCTAAGGGCTCAGCTAATATTAATGCTTTTGGAGGAATATCTGGAAGTAATTATGGATATATATTTAATTCTACTTCTAACTCGTCTATAATTGGAGGGTATAATCTTGGAGGTATTGTTGGAAGTAATTTAAATGGTGGTATTATTAATAATTCAGTTTCATATTCGAATTTTCAAGGAGATAATACTATAGGAGGTATTGTTGGATATAATTATAATAACTCAAATATAATTAATTCATTTAGTATGGTTGATATTCTGGTGTTAGGTGCACATAAAGTAGGTGGAATTGTTGGAAATAATGAATTAGCAATTTTATCAAACTTAATAAATAATATTACTGTTAATGCTGATAGTAAATTTGGTGGTATTGTTGGGCTTAATAATGGTATTTTATATAATCTGACTAATTATGGTAATTTAATTAATTTAACTGGAAATAATATTGGTGGTATTGTTGGAAGGAATGAGGGAACTTTATACAATTTGACTAATTATGGTAATTTAATTAATTTGTCGGGTGAAAATATTGGTGGAATAGTTGGAACTAATGGTGGTTTTTTATATAATTTAACAAACTATGGAAACTTAATTAATTTGTCAGGTGAAAATATTGGAGGGATCATAGGTTATATTGGTGGGTTTGAAGAAATTATTGGATTAAAAAATTTAGGAAATATTACTATTTTATCTGGAAATAATGTTGGTGGAATTATTGGTTTTACAGAAAGTGATGAAACTGAGAATTTAACTATGAATTTAACAAATTATGGAAATTTATTTATTTCAAATGGAAATAATGTTGGGGGAATAATTGGTTATAATTCTTTTCCTAGCGTGGATTCTGATGAACTTTTGATGAAAGAATTTATAAATTATGGTAATGTGTCTGGAAATGGAAATAATTATGGTGGTATTATTGGACATAATGAAATTGAAAAGTTATCTAATTTGTCAAATTATGGTAATCTTAATGTTAATGGAAATTTTGTTGCTGGAGTAATTGGATATAATCATTTTGATGATAGAGATTCAGATTATGATGGGTTTATTCTAATTACAAATATTTTTAATTTTGGTGATGTTAATGGAAGTTATTCAGTGGGCGGAATTGTTGGTATTAATAAACATAAAACTACAATATTTGTATCGCAAAATCACGGGAATATTTCAGGAAATTATAATGTTGGAGGAATTGTTGGCCATAATGCTGAAAAATCAGTTATAATTTATTCATTTAATAATGGAACTATTAATGGGAGTTTACATAATGTTGGAGGGATTATAGGTTATAATGATGATGCATTAGTTACTAATTCATATAATTTAGGGAATGTTTCTGGTTTCTATAATGTAGGTGGAGTTACTGGACATAATTATTTGTTTAATACTGCTAATACTTATTCTTCTGGACATGTGTCCGGAGGTTATAATGTTGGTGGTGTTGTAGGTCTTGGAACTGATTCAAAATTATTGAATTCTTTTACTACTTCTTATATATTTGGTGGAAGTGATTTTAATTCAATAGTTGGAAAACTAGAAGGTGTTGGATATATTCATCAAAGTTATTATCTTAATGATATTAATAATCCAAGTGATAATATTTCTAAAGATTTAGGAGAATTAAATATTTCAGATATTACTTATTTTTATAATATTTCAAATAAACCTATGGGTAATTGGGATGTAGGAATTTGGAAATTTCATGCAGCAATGTTTCCTGATTTTGTAGTAGGTGCTGATGAGTCATTAATTTCAGCTGATCCAATTGAATATGTAGATACAGATGGAGATGGTACTTTTGATTATGGAGATAATTTACATGGAAATATACGAGATATTAATAAAGGAAAAAATGGGAGTATAATTGTTTTTAAAATTGAAAATTCAATAGATGTTGCCGGGAAGCAAATTACATTCAAGGAATTAAATTTTGAAGAGGAAGATGGAACTAAAGTTTTAGATGTTAATAAAAATTTTTCTGCTAATATTTTATTAATGAGTAATGTTACAATTAATAAAGTTTTTACTGCAACACAAAATAGTTTAATTTTGAAAGGATTTGATATACAGT
Source organism: Nanoarchaeales archaeon (assembly GCA_013215525.1). Lineage (GTDB taxonomy): Archaea > Nanobdellota > Nanobdellia > Woesearchaeales > UBA583 > UBA583. The sequence goes on from JABSQY010000018.1 coordinate 9,902, forward strand.
TAGGTGAGAATAAAACATTGTATTTTAAGTTAAATACTACTAATTTATATTTTTATGATGAGTTATGTGTTGTTGATAGAGAAATTGATACAATGACTGACATTGGAGAAGTTTGTGGAGATATGTCAGATGAATTTTTATTTAAAAATATTTCTAATTTAACTGAGGGAGCATCAGTTAATATTTCATATGTTGATATAAGTTGGGAAAATTATACTACTAAAGTTTTAAAAATTAATGGATTAAATAATTCAGCAATTGTTCAATTTTCTACAGGTTATGAATATGTTGCTCCTCCTGTTGTAATCTTTCCAAGTACTGGGGGCGATGGAGGAGGTAATAGTGGGGGGTCCTCTGGAGCCTGGGGTTGTGTTTTACCTGAAGTTGAAGTAGATGGAGAGTGTATTTATCCGGGAGAAAATTTATTATATGATTATGATGAGATTTCACAAAAAAATAGTTCAAGTGATGTTACTAATGAGAGTTTAATTAATCAAAAAGTTACTAGTCCAGTTGTTAAAGAAGAGAATAATAATGAAAATAATGATGTAGATGAGTTTATTGAAGAGAATCAAGAAATTGTTTGTAATGTTATATTTTATAGTAATTTATATGTATTTTTGTCATTTATTACTTTATTAGTGCTCGGAGGAATTTATTATAAGAGTGGTTTTAGATTTACATCTGAGAAAATAAAGATTACTTCAGGCCTTGTAGTTGTTAGTTCAATTTTAGTTGGAGTTATTAATAATTCAAGTTGTGAGTGTGAGTTTTGGTCTTGCTATTGGTGGATTTTGATTGTAGGTCTTGGCTTGCTTGTTTATTGGTTTAATAATGATATACTGAATTATTTTAAACCTAAATATTCAGATAATAATACGTTTAATGATAATAAAATTTCAAATTATAAAACTTATAAAAATGATATATTTAATAAATCTGGTGAGGAAGTTGGAGTTAAATCTAAACAAAATAAAGTTAAACATATTTTTGATAAAAAGTATTGGGCTGAGAAAAGAAGAAATCAATCTAAATTTAATAATGAAAAAGATGAATTTGGTTTTGATGAAAATTCACATGATGATTATGAAAATACTATTGCAAGTTCAGGGTTTGATACTAAACATGAAATTATTAATGAGAAAAAAAGAAATTAATTTTTAATTTTAAAAGTTTCATATTGAAACTTTAATTTTGAGTTTATGTGTAGTTATATTTTTTTATATTATATTTATTTATATTATATTTATTTTTATTTACTTGTATGATAGAAATTATTAGAAAATTATTTGTATTATTTTTATGTTTTAATTTAATTATTAGTCCACTTGTTGGGTTTGCTGGTGGTGATGGTTCGAGTGTAGATCCTTATCTTGTGTCGAGTTGTGATGAACTACAAAATATTTCTGAACTTGCTAATTTAGATAAACATTATTTACAGTCTTCTGATATTGATTGTGGCATTTCACCTTATAATGTGTCGCCTGGTTTTATGCCGATTGGTAATAACACAAATAGATTTAATGGTAGCTATGATGGGAATAATTCAAAGATTAGTGATTTATTTATTAGTCGTAGTTTGATAGATTATGTTGGTTTGTTTGGGTATGTTGAAACAGGTAGTTTAATTAATATTAGATTAATTGATGTATATGTTACTGCTAATGATAATGTTGGAGGTTTAGTTGGGGACTCTAGGAGTGAGATTATTAATTCATCTGTTATTGGTAATATCTCAGGTAATGATAATGTTGGTGGTTTAGCTGGACGGTCTAATAGTAATATTAATAATTCTTATAGTATTAGTAATGTTACTGGAAATAATAATGTTGTGGGTTTAGTTGGACATAGTGATGGGATTTCAAATTCTTACGCAACTGGAAATGTTACTGGAAATAATAATGTTGGGGGTTTAGTTGGAAGTATTTCTGCTGATTTTATTAATAATACTTATTCTACAGGAAGAGTCACAGGAAATAATGAAACCGGAGGATTAATAGGAAGAACAGATGGTGGGAATATAATTAATTCATTTACAACATCAAATGTTACAGGGATTACAAATGTAGATAATTTAATTGGAAGAAACACTAGTGAAATTACTTTTGATAATTTATATTATTTAAATACTTCAAATAATCCTAGTTCATCTATTTTTGGAACTGCTATAAATTTTATCATTGATTATTTTTATAATCAAAGTAATAATCCTATGACTAACTGGCCCACTCTTCCTTGGTATTGGCATGAAGATAAATTGCCAGATTTTATTCCTAATGATTATGATGGAGATGGGACTCCTGATTCCGATGATCACCTTATAGGTAATTTGTCAAATGTTGTAAATAATTCAGATTTAAATGTTAGTACAAATGAGAATGATTGGGTATCAGTTGGAATAGTTAATTTAAATTTTACAAAAAAATCCACAGGTTCAAAGTTATTAGATGTTACAAGAAATTTAACTATTAATAGATTATATATGAAGAATGTTAAAATTGAAAGAATTGATACAGATACTCAAAATACTTTTTTAATAAAAGGTTTTGATTTAGTTGGAGATGATTTTAAAACTATTTATTTTGATTTAGGAGATAATACTAAATTTACAGATAAGTTATGTATTAAAGATGAAGAAATTAATTTAATTTCTTCAATTAATTCGGATTGTAAAGGGTCTAATGAATTTTTATTTAAAGATATTTTAACTTCAATGCCAAATTCAAGTGCTGGTATGAGTGAGTCTTATGTAAATATTAGTTGGGATTATTTTCCTGATAAAATTTTAAAAATTACTGGTTTAAATCATTCAGCTATTACTCAATATTCTCTACTTAGTGTTCCAGTTGTGATTAATACTGAAAATTATGTGCGTGGAGGAAGGTATTGGGCTCCAATTTCATCTAATATTATAGTTGGAGAAGATGAGATTGTTGATAAAAATTTTTCTAACAGAGATGATAGTATTTTAGAAACTATAAATTTTAAAGAAGATAATATCTCTGATTACGATAATAATTTAGGGAATTTAGAATTTAATATTAAAACTGAAAATAGTGATTTAGTTAATGATACGATATTTACAGAAACTGATTTACAAGATGTTACTTGTTCTAGATTTTGGATTTGTTATTGGTGGATTATTGTTTTAATTATTATTTGTTCTTTATCTTTAGTTTATTATTATAATAATAAGAAAAATCAAATTAATGTTGAATATAAATAAAAATATTTTTTTAATTTTATTACACAAACTTATATAACTTAATTCTATGAATTTATTAAGATGGACAAATTAATTGAAATTAAAAGTAGTTTAGAGAATTTATGGATTGAGTTAAAAGATGGTAATTCTGATTCAAGAGGTTTAGTTAAAGATTTTGAACATATTGAAACACTTGCGATTGAAACTTTACTTAGTGTTGATAAAAAATCTTCAGTTGGTATGGGACTTAGTAATATTATTGCAGTTGCTCGTGATGTTGTAGGAGGGTCACTGAATGTTGAAGTTGATTATCCTTATATTTGCGATCAGATTGAACATATTTTAAAGTCTTTAAATTAGATTCTAAAAAATTATTTTTTATTTGTATTTAAGAAGTTGAAATTAATTTGTTTTACTAAGTAAAACCAAATTAGACACAGATTGACCAATGGTCAATGGTGACATATTTCAAAAGTTGAAATATGAAACTTTATTTTTGATTTATTTTGTAGTTATATTTTTTTATATTATATTAATTTTATTTTTTCTTATGTTTAAAAAATTGTTATTATTGATATTGATGTTTGTAAGTTTTAGTTCAGTAGGATATTCACTTGAGTTTATTTCTACTTGGAATACTAGTAAATCTGGGTCATCTGATTCTTTATCAATTAGTTTACCTTTGGAGTCTTCTGGGAATTATAATTTTTATGTTGATTGGGGTGATAATACTAATGATACAATTACTTCTTCATCTCAAAAAGAACATTTATATCCTTCTGAGGGAGTTTATACTGTTAAAATAAGTGGAACAATTATTGGATTTAGATTTAATAATAATAATGATAGAAAAAAAATAATTAATATTGAACAGTGAGGGGATTTAAGAGTAGGAAATAATAATGGTTATTTTTATGGTGCATCAAATTTAAAATCTAATGCGACAGATAGTTTAGATTTAACTGGGACTACTAAACTGAAATATATGTTTCGTTCTGCTTCTTTATTTAATGCCAACTTAAGTGGTTGGGACGTTAGTTATGTTGATGATATGAAGGGAATGTTTTATGGCGCTTCTTTATTTAATGGGGATATAAGTTCTTGGAGTGTTAGTGAGGTTGAAGATATGGAAATTATGTTTCGTTCTGCTACTTCATTTGATGGAGATTTAAGTTCTTGGAATGTTCTTGAGGTTGATGATATGGATGGTATGTTTCGTTCCGCTTCTTCTTTTACTAGTAATTTAAGTTTGTGGGATGTTAGTGATGTTACAGAGATGAAGCGTATGTTTGAGTCTGCTTCTTTATTTAATAGTGATTTAAATTCTTGGGATGTGCGAAAAGTTGAAGATATGGATAGTATGTTTCGTTCCGCTTCTTTATTTGATAGTAATTTTAGTTCTTGGAATTTGGATAATGTTGATGATATGGAAAATATGTTTCGTTCTGCTATTTCTTTTAATGGAGATTTAAGTGGGTGGGATGTAGAAAATGTTGAGGATATGACTAGAATGTTTGATTCTGCTATTTCTTTTAATGGAGATTTAAGTGGGTGGGATGTAGAAAATGTTGAAGATATGGATAATATGTTTTTTAATGCTACTTTATTTAATAGTGATTTAAGTTCTTGGTATGTTGGTGATGTTCAAGATATGGAAAGTATGTTTGAGTCAGCAACTTCTTTTACAAGTGATTTAAATTCTTGGGATGTGGGGAATGTGAAAAATATGAAAAATATGTTTAGGTACGCTTCTTCTTTTAATAGTAATTTAAGTTCTTGGACTATAGGTGATGTTAGAGAAATGGATAATATGTTTGATTCTGCTACTTCATTTAATGGAGATTTAAGTGGGTGGGATGTGAGTGGTGTTGAAGATATGGAGGATATGTTTAAGTATGCTTCTTCTTTTAATAGTGATATCAGTTTGTGGAATGTGGGTAATGTTATTGATATGAAACAGATGTTTAAGGGGGCAACTTCTTTTAATGGAAATTTAAGTGGGTGGGATGTAGAAAATGTTATTGAGATGGATAATATGTTTTCTTACGCTTCTTCATTTAGTGGGGATTTGAGTGACTGGGATGTAGATAATGTTGAAGATATGAGTAGAATGTTTGAGTCTACTACTTCTTTTAATAGTAATTTAAGTTCTTGGAATATAGAGAGTGTTGAAGATATGAAACATATGTTTGATAATTCTAAATTGTCAGTTGATTATTATTCAAGTATTTTAGTTAGTTGGTATGCATATTTAACTCCTGAACGTGATGTTACTTTAGGAGCTTTAAATATTGATTATTATAATACTTCAACTTATTATAGGCAAAATTTAATTGATATTTATAATTGGACAATTATTGATGGGAATCCAATAATTGATTCAGATGGTGATGGGACATATGATGATTTAGATAATTTGAGAGGGAATTTGAGTAATGTTCCTGGTAATTCTGATTTGAATGTTTCAGGTGGTGGTGATTGGATTTCAGTAGATGTAGTTAATTTAAATTTTACAAAATCATCAGGTAAAAAATTATTTGATATTACTATGAATTTATCAGTTAATATATTATATATGGAAAAAATTGTTATTGAAAGAATTGATAATGATAACACAAATACTTTTTTAATTAGAGGTTTTAATTTATCTGGAAATGATTTTAAAACTATTTATTTTGATTTTAGTGAGAATTCAAAATTTGAAAATAAACTGTGCATTATTGATGATGAGATTAATTCTTTTAGTTCTGTTACTCAGAATTGTAATGGTGATGATGAGTTTTTATTTGAGAATGTTTTATCATTAGGAGAATCAGCTCAAAGAAGTAATTCATATATTAATATTAGTTGGGATAATTATGATGATAAAATTTTAAAAATTGTTGGATTAAAACATTCAGCTATTAAACAATATATTAAAACTACGGCTATTCCTACTACTAGTTCTAGTTCTTCAAGTGGAGGAAGTGGAGGGAGTTATTGGACGTGTTTATCACCTTTAGTTCTAATTGATGGAGATTGTATTGAACCTGTTATTGAAGATGAGACTGAAGAGGTTATTGAGTATGATACTTCAAGGGTTGTTGATGATTCAAATTATGAATCAATTTCAGATGAGGTTAGTGTTGAGGCTTTTGCAGAGCATGAAGATTCAGTTATAGAGACTGTTCCAGTAGAAAAAGAGTTACAAGATGTTACTTGTTCTGGTTTTTGGGCTTGTTACTGGTGGGCATTGTTGTTAATTATACTTGTATGTTTATTTAGTTATTACTATTATAATAATAAGAAAAATCAAATTAATGATAATCATGAATAAAAGTTTAAATTTATTTAATCTTTTATTTTAGTTGAGAAATGAAACTTTAATATTAGTACAATGAAGTTTATGAAAGTTATTTTAAGTTAGTTTTGTTAATTAATTATATGTATAAATATTATTATTTTAAAAAGAATTTTATTTTAAAATTTATTATAAGTTTTATATCTATTTTTTTATATTTTTTAATTAACCTTAATTTTATTTTTGCTTTAAATGGAATTGGTACTTCTTTAAATCCTTATGAAATTTCTTCTTGTCTTGAGTTAAATGAAATACGAAATTTATCTGGGAATAGTTTTATTTTAGTTAATAATGTTGATTGTTCTGATACTATTAATTGGGTCAATTCTTATGGTACTGGATTTGAACCTATTGGAAATAATTCAAATCTTTTTTTTGGTGAAATTGATGGTAATGGTTTTACAATTTCAAATTTATTTATTAATATTTCTTCAGAGAATGTTAGTTTGTTTGAAAAAGTTACAAGTTTTAATTTATATGATTTAACTTTAGAAAATTTATTTATTAATTCAGTTGTTGTTAATAATGTTGATGGAATTATTGGAGATTGTAGCGCTTTATGTAATATTTCAAATATTAATTTATTATATTCTTCAAATGAAGATACTACTTTAGTTATTGATAATTTAATTGGTAATCATTTAAATATTACTAATAATATTTTAGGTTTAAATGTTATAGGTACAACTGATTGGGTTTCTAATTCAGTTCTTAATTTAAATTTTTCAAAAAATTCAGTTAAAATTGTTAACATTATTATGGATTTATCTAATACAGTTTTAGATATGAGTGATGTTGTTTTTAATGAAGTTTTAAATATGAGTGAACATACTTTACTTGTGTCAGGGTTTAATTTGCAAGGTAGTGATAGTGCAGTATTATATTTTAAATTACATAATAGTTTAACTTTTTTAGATGAGGTTTGTGTTAAAAATTCTCATAGTATTTCAAGTTTAGATTTTAGTTATAATTGTACAAACTCAGATGAATTTTTATTTTCTAATTTGTCTAACCTTGCTGAATTTGAATCAAAAATAAATTCAAATATTATTTTAACTTGGGAAGATTATGATAAAAGTATTTTAAAAATTGCTGGTTTATCTTATTTTTTAGTTAAACAATCTTTAATGAATCCACCAGAATCTGTTGAATCTCCAGAATCTGTTGATTCTGATTTACCTACGTCAGAATTTAATTTACAAGGTAGTGGAACTTATACTAATCCTTTTAAAATTTTTTCTTGTGGAGATTTAAATCAAGTTAGATTAGATTTGTCTTCAACTTATTTACTTGAAATGAATGTTGATTGTTCTGGGACATATTTTGTTCCAATTGGAAATTCTTCAAATAAATTTACTGGAGTTTTTTTAGGAAATAAAAATAAAATTTCAAATTTATATATTATTGGAACTGATTATTTAGGATTGTTTGGAGCTGTTGAAAATTCAGATATTTCAAATCTATATTTAAGTAATGTTAAAGTTATTGGTTCTGATAATGTTGGCGCTTTGTCTGGAAGTGTTTCAGATACTGAGATTAAAAATATTATTGTTACAGGTTCTATACGTGGAAATGATAATGTTGCAGGAGTTGTAGGTTTTAGTTATAATACTGACATTTATAATTCTTATTTTGATGGTTCTGTTTCAGGAGAAAATAATGTTGCAGGGATTATTGGAAAAAATAATGGAGGAATTTATAATAGTTTTTCAGTTGTAGGGTTGAGCGCTCAAAGTAATTATGATGTGATTGGTGTTGGTGGTATTTTTGAAAATAATTATTGGTTGGATATAACTTCCAATTCAGATTCAACATCTACTGGGATAAAAATAGTTGATGAGAATTATTTTAATTATAGAAATAAACCTATGGATGTTTGGGATAGTGATGTTTGGAACTGGGAGTTTGATAAGTTGCCTAATTTTGAATTTTCTGACGAGGATTCAGATGGAGTAAAAGATGTTTTAGATAAGCTTGTTGGAGATGATGATGATATTGATACAAATGTATTTGGTCTCGATATTGAAATGAGTGGAAATTTTAATTGGAATCAAAATTCAGATTTAACTTTATATTTTAGTGAAAATGATGGGACTAAAATTGTTGATACTAAAAAAGATTTATCGATTTATCCATTTTATATGGAAAATATTGTTATAGAACTTGAAAATATATCGACTAGAAATAGTTTATTATTAAAAGGTTTTGATTTGAAAAATGATGAAACTAAAACTATTTATTTTAAATTTTTAGATGATGAAAATTTTAATGAAAATATTTGTATTAAAGATGAAGAAGTAAATTCAATTAATACAGTTTCTGAGAGTTGTAATGGAGATAATGAGTATTTGTTTGAAGATGTTAAAACTATGTCCTCAAGTAGTTCTAAAACTGTGTCGCACATTGATATTAGTTGGGAAAATTATGGTATTAGATTATTAAAAATTGAAGGTTTAAATAATTCAGCAGTTGTACAATTTGATAATTCAAATGATGATTATAATTATGATTTAGATAATGTGCCTATCAATAATATTGATAATAATAATTCACCTATTTTATATAGTTCTACTTCATCTGGTTTAGTTAATATCACTACTATTAATCAAAGTGATAATGGAAGTGATGTTATTAGTACAAGTAATAATAGTTCTGATAGTGTTGCTCCTAAAGATGTTGTAAAAACTATATCTACAGAACCTTTAGTTGATAATACTATCATTGATTCAAGTGATGATATTTTAGAAATTACTAATAATTCAACTTATAATTCAACTAATATTAATGAAAGTGGTTTTTCTTGTGATTGGCTAAATTGTAGGATATGGATTATTGGTGGTACAATATTTTTATTATGGTAAGTTACTATTATTTATTTATCTATTATTTTCTTTCTTCAAATTCTTGGTCAAAATCAAATTCATCATCAGTAGTTTGTTGTTGAGTGTTTACTTGTGTTTGAGTTGGAGTTTGTGGCGTCTCTTCGAAGTCTATTTCTTGTTCATAGTCATAATCATTATTATTAGTAGTTTGCTCTTCTGTAACTGCTTGTGTTGGAGTTGTAGTTTCTATTGTTGGAGTATCTTCAAAGTCTATCTCTTGATCAAAGTCATAATCATCTTCTATAAATTCACTTTCATTTACTGGTTCTATTTCTTTTTGCTTATTTATGATTTGTTTGTTTTCTTTTATTTTATTTGAAGTTTGTACTTGTTCTTTATTTTCTTGTTTAGGTTTTTTAATTGTGTTTATATTATTATTTCCACCAACTAAATCAAAGTCATCTTTATTTATTTTAGTTGTATTTTCTTTTACAATTTGTTTTCTTTCTTGTTTGTTTTCTTGTTTTGGTTTTGAAGTTGTTTCTGATTCTTTTTGTTTTGTATCTAATTCTTTTTTGAATTCTTTTGTGTGTGGTAGTGTTTCTTCAATCTCTTTTCTTGTAGGGACGTTTTCAACTTTGTCGTGACCTAATACATATTGTTTTTCTTTACCAATGTTTTGGAAAAATTTAATTATTTTTGTTAAAAACTTTTCTTTCTTTTTTGGTTTTATATTGTTTTGAATATGTTGTTTATGTTTGTTGATTTTTTTTTCTGTGTGTGGTAATGTTCTTGCAACTTCTTCTTTTGTTGGAATGTCTTCAACTTTGTCATGTCCTAATGTGTATTGTTTTTCTTTACCAATGTTTTGTATAAATTTAATTATTTTAGTTAATATTTTTTCTTTTCTTTTTGGATTTTGATTTTTTGATAAATTATCAATTACTTTATTTTTTGCTTTTGTACTTTTTAGAGTTTCTTCTAATTCTTCTTCAGATGGCATTCCTTTTATTGTGTTCCAGTTTTCTTCTGGTTTTTGGTATTTGTAAAATAAGTATCTTATTATTCTTTGGTATAATTTTCTTTTCTTTTTTTGTTTTACAATTTTTGCTGTGTGTGGTAGTGTTTCATCTAGTTCTTTTAGTGTTGGCATTCCTTTTATATTACTCCAGTTGTCTTGTTTTGTAAATAGGTTTGATATTTTATTTTGAATTTTATCAAGTATTGAATCTTCTAAAACATCTTTTTTAATTTGTTGTTTTCTTTGTTTATCTTTTAATTTTCTTTCTTGAAAATGTTTAGTTTCTCTTTGTTTTATTCTTTCATCAACTAGTTCATCTTCAGTTTTAATTTTTGTATAAAACTCATCATATTTTTTTTTATCTTTAATGTATTTTTCATCAAACCATAAAAATTTGTATCCTGAAAGTGTAAGTATCCCTGCAACTAAATAATAAATTAAAAAAATTGAACTTCCTAGTTCGTTGAAGAAAAATCTATACATGTAATAGAAAAGAGGGAAAAAAATTCCATTGAATGCAAGCGGCATACCTAGAGAATCACGAATGTCATATTCCCAGTTTCTTGCCATTGATAAAACACAAGCTATTGCAAAAAAGTAAATAAATAGTATAAAAAGTATATCTACATTTGGAGAGTAAAAAATAATTCCAAATAAAATTGTTGAAATTCCAAATGTCATAAATGTTGATATGTTTTCAAGGATTAGATTAAATTGTGTCGGTGGTCGTACATCAGTACTTCTAATTACCACCATAACTATATATAAAATAGAAGAAAATAACATAGTTATTATTCCTTCTGAGAATAAGCTTGATGAAAAAAAATATATGACTAAAAGTCCAGAGATAAATACAATTATAGGAAGTACACTTCCGTAATCTATATTTCTCTGTAATTTTAATGCTTCCATACTATTATAATACTATTTTATCATTATATTACTTTATTGTTATTGATTAGTTATGATATTAAAATTACTTTGTAATTTCATTATATTATCTTGCTTTCGAACATGCTTTGAAACGGATGCTTTTTCACCTGAGCACTAATTTTTTTTGGGTCGAGGAGATATAGATTCTACCTCGACCAAAAAAATCAGCACTCAGATAAAAAATCCTCCTAACTTCATCGTTTATATTTTCTTATTTTCAGTATTCATTCATCTCAACTTCAATCAACAGTACTTTTGTATCTTTTTTTACTATAAATTCGATGTGATTTGTGTTAGTTATTTCTAAAGAATCTTTTTGTTCTATCTTTTTACCTTCAAATTCAATTTCTCCTCTTATTATAAATATAAAAATCCCATTTCCATTTTTATAGTTTGAATATTTTATAGTTTTATTTTCACTAAATTCTCCTAATGAGAAATATGTATTTTGGTTTATTTTATGTGTGTTTGGCATATGATTTAATTCATCAGAGATTATTAAATTTAAATGATTTTCTTTTAAATTATCTAATTGTTTTTTATTGTATCTTGGTTTGATGTTTAACTTTCTAGGCTCAATCCAAATTTGTAAACTTTCTACATCTTCATCTCCAATCATCTCACTGTGAAAGACTCCAGTTCCAGCGGACATTGTTTGGATTTCTCCAGGTTTTATTGAATCACTGTAACCTTCTGAATCTTTGTGAAATATTTCTCCACTTTGTATTATTGATATAATTTCCATGTCTTGATGTGGATGCATTGGGAATCCAGAATTTTTTTCAATAATATCATCGTTTAAAACTCTTAATGCTCCAAATCCCATTCTTTTTGGATTATGATAATCTGAAAAGGAAAAACTAAAATTTGCTTTAAGCCAACCGTGATCGCTTTGTCCTCTGTCGTAGCTTTTGTGTATATTATATTTAATTGTCATTTTTATTTATGTATTTTAGTTGCGTAAAAATATGACAAATAATTTCGTATGTGTCGGTTGTGTGTTAGTCGGAACTATGTTATAGTTTAACTATCTTAAATATAACACTATACTTTATTTTATAAAGTAATTTAACTTGTGATGTTTTCTTTTGTTTTTTCATTACTATATTTTATTAGTTTTAAATCACAAAGATTTATATTCTTTTAATTTATTTATATAATATGGATGAAATCGAATTAAAATTTTTAGATATTGATGTTAAAGAAATTAAAGAAAAATTAATTAGTGTTGGAGCGAAATTAATTTTTGATTCACAGACTGAATCATACCCTTTTTTGAAAGATGGATTTTCTTCTTATGATTCAAATATGAATTATTTAAGAATTAGAAAAATTGATGATGATGTGAAAATCACATATAAGGCGCCTGCTAAAAAATCTGAGATGACTAATAGAGAAGAAATTGAGATTACAGTTGATAGTTATGAAAATGGAATTAAGTTACTTGAAAATCTTGGCTTTGTACTCGGTGATGTATTTAAAAAACATAGAATTTCAAGAAATATAAAATTTCTAAGCCGTTATGAAATTAAAATTTCATAAAGCATTATGAGTTAGGTGATGTACATTTTGAACTTGATACTTTAGAGAATGTTCCAACTTATTTGGAGATTGAGACTACTACAGAGCAGGCTATGAAAGATATTTGTTTAAAGTTAAATATTGATATTAAAACTGGAAAAAAAGGTACAATTTTTGAGATTTTACCAGAATTAATTAAAAAATAATTAATTTTTAATTATTGAGAATATGTTTAATTTATTTTAAACATTATATGCTTTTAATAAATCTTTTACACTTCTACTTTCTGAGTTAGAATTAGATTCAGAACTAGTTTTTTCATTTGAATTAATTAGTTTAATTATATTACTTAGTTGATTTTTAAAGGGGTTTTCAGTTTTAAAGTTTAATTTTTTATTATTAATATATATTTCTCCTCCTCCATTTCTAGAAAGTGTATCTTTACAAGTTGCGTAACCTTTTTCTCCAAATATTTCTAACATTGCATATGGTCCAAATTGTATAGTACTTGTAATTTCTACAGTTACACCAGATTTAAATTCTCCACTAATTATTGCTGTTTCATCGTGTGGTCCTTTGTATATATCTGTACTGATTGTTGAATTGAATTGTTTCCAATCATTCATGTCTTGACCATACCATCTAGTTAAATCTATACAATGCGCCCCAATTGCAGAAAGTGACCACCATTTTCCAACTTCTTGTTTTGCTCTCCAATTAGTATTATTTTTCATATGAAATGCCCAAAGAATACGAATGTGTCGAAGTTTTCCAAGTACTTTTTTATTTACTATTTCATCATATAGTTTACTGTGTCCATTGTGATATCTTAGATGAAATCCAGTTTTTAAAATTAAGTTATTTTTGTTTGCTAGTTTTTCTAGTTTAATTCCATCTTTAATATTAGTTGAAAATGGTTTTTCAATTAATACATGTTTTTTTGATTTTAAACATTCTAGTGCTTGCGCGTAATGAAGTTTGTCTGGTGAACAAATAATTACTAAATCAATGCTTGGATCAGAAGTAAAACTTTTAAGTGATGTGTGTACTGTCCCATTTTTAATTAAATGTTTTCTAAGAAAACTTTTTCCTTTTTTTTCATCTCTAGATAAAACTGCTACAAGTTCAGCGTTTTTTATATTAGAAATAGCTGGTGCGTGTTGGTCATCTGCAATACTTCCAGTTCCAATTATTCCGATACGTATTTTTGTATTCATATTAGAATTAATATTATTAATCTTTATAATATCTTCTATTTATTTTAAATTAAATAATTTTATTTCCCATAATAAAATATTTTTACAACTATTCAACCACACTTTTATATTCTTTCTTTCTATATTTCTTCTATGGAAAAACCACAAAAAACCTATGTTAATTTAAAAGAAAATATATCTAACTCAATTGAGTTAGCACAAAGTAATGTTATTAAGAGTATTAATTCTGAACTTGTTTTACGTAATTGGAATATTGGTAAACATATTGTTGAGTTTGAGCAAGGTGGTGAAAGTAGAGCTGTGTACGGTGCTGAAACTTTGAAGAGATTGGCTGTGGATTTGACTGTTGAGTATGGTAAAGGTTTCACATTAAGAAATTTAGAACAATTTAGAAAATTTCATACTTTATTTGAAAAAACGCACGCACTGGATGCGAAATTGAGTTGGACTAATATTAAACATTTATTAAGTGTTAAAGATGAGAATAAACGAAAATTTTATACAATTGAGTGTAGGAGTAACAATTGGAGTAGTCGTGAACTTGAAAGACAAATTAATTCTCAACTTTATGATAGATTATTGATGAGTAAGGATAAAGATAAAGTTTTAGAGATGTCAAAACTTGGACAAGTAATTGAGAAACCTAGTGATTTGATTAGAGACCCAATAATTTTAGATTTTTTAAATTTAAAAGAAGAACCAAGTTATAGTGAGAAAGAAGTTGAATCAAAAATAATTGATAGATTACAAGATTTTTTATTGGAACTTGGTAAAGGTTTTACTTTTGTTTCTCGTCAATATAGAATTACTTTAGATAATGTTAATTATTATGCTGATTTGGTATTTTTTAATAGATTTTTGAAGTGTTTTGTTGTTATTGAGTTAAAAATTGGAAAAGTTAAACCTGAACATCTTGGACAATTACAATTCTATGTAAATTATTTTAATAAATATGAAAAAACTGATTTTGAGAATAAAACTATTGGAATTTTAGTTTGTGAGGAGAAGAATTCTGCTGTTGTGAAGTTGTCTTTACCTGAAAATAATGAACATATTTTTGCTGTTGAGTATAAAAAATATTTACCTTCGGAGAAAGAATTACAAAAAATAATTAATGAATAATC
>JABSQY010000019.1:0-15327 GCA_013215525.1 Nanoarchaeales archaeon
ATAAAAACTAATTAATAATAATGTTATTATTATAGATATTTGATTATCTTTTAATTTAATTTTATTAACATGCACCATCTTATTCATAAATATACAATATAATTAAATTTATTTAAATCTTTCCTGTCTAAAATGATATAAAAATGTAATTATAGATAATTAAGTCATATAATTAAAAATATCACAACAAAGTACACATAAAACATAATTCTAAAAATAATACTTTGTCCCTAAAATAACACTACAAATTAAGCTTTAAATTGTCTTTAAATTATTGATAGTTTGATTTTCGAAGTATTGATTCTATCTGAATTTTAAGTCTAGAAGCACCTTAGAATAAGTTCTTTATAAAGGTTTTGATGAAAAACGTCAATACTACATATGGTAGTGATTAGTACAAAACTACTACTACATCTTGTGTTTTTGCTCAAAAGTTTTGATTATATGTGTTGTCACTCGTAAGCATTTGTGAATTTATATAAGTAAAAAAAGAAATATAATTCTATCAGAATAAAATAGATATGAGATAAAAAAACAAGATGTTTGTTTTAAGCTCGTGTGAGATTGATATTTGAAATAAGCACACCTTATTTGATAATCATTTGCTATTTTTTCAATCAAATTAAAAATGACTAAAAATTATAAAATTCTCAAAAGAGACGGTGAAAAAGTACCGTTTAATGTGTCCAAAATTAAAAAAGTAATTGAATGGGCATCCATTGGTTTAGATGTTAATAGAATTGAGCTTGAAAGTCGAGCAACTATTAAGATGAGAGATGGTATGACAACTGAAGAGATTCAAAATAATTTAATTCAAACTGCATTAAGTATGACAAACATCGATGACTTTGCAAACCTACAGTGGAAAAATGTAGCTGCAAGATTATCCTTACTTAATTTATATAAAGAAGCTAAAAGATTAAGAGGTCATGACGCATTTGGTTATGGTCCTTATTATTCATTTGTAAACAAAGCTGTAAAATTAGGAATTTATGATTCTAAAATTATGGACGAGTATACTAAAGCTGAATTACAAGAAATGGGTAAATATAGAGATATGAGATATGATTATGACTATGATTACTCCGCTATGAATTTAATGATGTCACGTTATTTAATGAAGCACGAGGGAAAAACTTTTGAACTTCCTCAAGATATGTACTTAACATTAGCATTATTACTTGCAATCCCTGAAAAACCAGAAAACAGAATTACTGTTGCTAAAAAATTCTATAAAGCATTTGCTTCAAGAAAAATCTCACCAGCAACACCTATTGTTTTAAACCTACGTAGACCTAAAGGAAATTTA
The DNA here is from genome assembly GCA_013215525.1 of Nanoarchaeales archaeon. Taxonomy (GTDB): domain Archaea; phylum Nanobdellota; class Nanobdellia; order Woesearchaeales; family UBA583; genus UBA583. Next base: position 1,310 of record JABSQY010000019.1, read on the forward strand.
GCATCTTGTTTTATTACAGCAATGGACGATAGTTTAGATTCAATTTATTATACGCTTGACCAATTAGCTCAAATTTCTAAGAATGCAGGAGGAGTTGGATTAAATATGTCCAGAGTTCGATCTCATGGAGCAACAATTAAAAAGATTAAAGGTGCATCCGGTGGAGTTATGCCTTGGATTAAATTAGTTAATGATACAGCAGTTGCAGTTAATCAATTAGGTTCTCGTTCTGGAGCAATTACTGTAGCACTTGATATTTGGCACAGAGATATGGAACAATTTTTAGAAATGCAAACTGAGAATGGAGATCACAGAAAGAAAGCTTTTGATGTATTCCCACAAGTTGTAATTCCTGATGAATTCATGAGACGTGTAGATGCAAAGCAACCGTGGACTTTAGTTGACCCTCATGAAATCCGTAAAAAGTATAAAGTAGAAATTGCAGAATTATATGGAACAGAATTTGAAGAATTTTATGCAAAGATTGAAGCAGATGATGATTTATTATATAAAGAAACAGTTGATGCTAGAACATTATTTAAAACTTTATTAAAAACAGTTGTTGAGACGGGAATGCCATACATTGCATATAAAGATACAATGAATAATGGAAATCCTAACAAGCACTGTGGTATGATTGGAAATGCTAATTTATGTACTGAATCTTTTTCAAATTTTTCACCTTCAAAAGTTTCACCTAAAGTATTAAGTGAAGATGGTAAAACAATTACGCAAGAAGTAATCTCAGGAGAGACTCACACATGTAATTTAGTTTCTTTAAATTTAGCTGAAATTTTAGATGATGAAACTTTAATTGAAATGACTAAATTATCAGTTAGAATTTTAGATAATACAATTGATGTAGCATCACCACCATTACCTGAAGCTGGAAAACATAACAATGAATACAGAATTTTAGGAGTTGGAACATTAGGGCTTGCAGATCATTTAGTATACAATGGTTTAAGTTATGATAATGCAGCTGATTTCTGTGATAAGTTATTTGAAAAAGTGGCTCTCGCCGGAATTGAAGCAAGCTCAGAGTTAGCAGAAGAAAGAGGAAGTTATACTCACTTTAAAGGAAGTGATTGGGATAAAGGACACTTTTTTGGACGTGATGCTAAATGGTATAATGAAGAATCAGATAATCCTGAAGCGTGGAAAATTATGAGAGCAAAAGTTGCTAAACATGGTATGAGAAATGGAGGATTATTTGCAATTGCGCCTAATACTTCAACTTCATTATTAATGGGAGCTACTGCATCAATTTTACCTATATTTAGTAAGTTCTTTGTAGATAAAGCATCAAACGGTGTTGTGCCTGTTGCGCCACCTTTTATGAATCAAAAGAATTTCTGGAAGTATAAAGAAAATAAAAATATTGACCAACAAGAAGTTATTGAAGTAGTTTCAAAGATTCAAAAGTGGACTGATCAAGGAATTTCAATGGAGATGATTTTAAATATTAAAGATGGAATTAAAGCTAAAGATATTTACGATTTATACCATAATGCGTGGTTAAAGGGTTGTAAAACAGTTTATTATGTTAGAAGTTTAATTAAGTCTGGAGAAATCTCAGATAAGGAGGAATGCGTAAGTTGCGCTAATTAATATCAAAATGGAAGAACAAATAGTAAATCAAGAGTTAAGAAAGAAAAAGTTATTTAATCCAGATGGAAATGATGATGTTGCACATAGAAGAATTATTGGTGGAAACACTACTAATTTATTTAATTTAAATAATGTAAAGTATAAGTGGACACAAGAATTGTACAGAGTTATGATGGGTAATTTTTGGGTTCCTGAAAAAGTTGATTTATCTTCAGATAGTAATTCCTACAAAGAATTAACTAAAGCAGAAGTAACTGCATTTGATGGAATTTTAAGTTTTTTAACTTTTTTAGATTCAATTCAAACTAATAATATTTCAAATATTGCAGATTGGATTACAGCACCCGAGATTTCAACACTTTTAGCAATTCAAACTTATCAAGAGGCAATTCACTCACAAAGTTATTCATATATTATTGAATCAATTATTCCAGCGAATAAGAAAGATAAAATTTATGATTTATGGAGAGATGATAAAGTTTTATTAGAGAGAAATAAATATATTGCAGATATTTATCAAGATTTTATTGATACTCAAACTTCAAAGAGTTTTGCTAAAGTAGTTATTGCGAATTATATTCTAGAAGGATTATATTTTTATAATGGATTTAACTTTTTCTATAATTTATCTTCAAGAAATTTAATGCTTGGTGTTGCTGATGAGATTAGATATATTAATCGTGATGAGTTAACTCATGTTGTAATTTTTCAAAATATGATTAGAGCGTTAAATGAAGAACAACCAGGTTTAATTACTAAAGAATTAGTTCATGAGATGTTTGAACTTGCTGTTGAGCAAGAAATGACTTGGACAAATCACATTTTAGGTGATGAAATTTTAGGTATTAATGAGAAATCTACTGAAGAGTATACAAAACATTTAGCTAATTTAAGATTACAAGCGATTGGTTTTCCTAAGTTATATGATGGGTTTGAGAAGAATCCTTATTCACATTTAGAAAAATTAGCTGATAAGTCAAATGATAATGTTAAGTCAAACTTTTTTGAGAGTACTGTTACAAATTATAATCAGTCATCGTCAGTTGATGGTTGGGATGATTTTTAAGTTCAAATTTTCGTTTACGAAAATTTTCTATTTTTTATTATAATATTTATTTTCACATTGTGAAAATTCTATTTTTTTATTTTATCTGAATAAAGTGAGATTATTTTTAGTGACCAAGGGGAACGAGTATAATTTCCGAACAAAGTGAGATTATTTTTAGTGACCAAGGGGAACGAGTATAATTTCCGAACAAAGTGAGATTATTTTTTTATTACAAAGCATTATATAAATTAATTATTAAAAATAGTTATGGTTAAAAAAATAATTAAATTTGATGGACCTTTTCCATTAGCAAAAGCAATTATCCATAATGATAAATATACTATGGAAATTTCTGGACAAATTGGAGTTAATCAAAATACAAATGAATTAGAAATTGGAATTGAAAAACAAACTCAAAGAGTTATGGAGATTATAAAGGAAATTCTTGAAAATGAAAATTGGAGTATGAGTGATATTGTGAAAACTAGAATTTATTTGAAAGATATGAAAGATTATAGTAATATGAATGAAGTTTATTCTAAATATTTTTCTGAAAATTATCCAACTAGGTTTGCATTAGCAGTTAAAGAATTACCAAGAGATGCGTTAGTAGAAATTGATTGTACTGCCACAAGAAATGAAATTAATTAATTAGTTTAATAATAATTTATTATTTTTCAATAAATTTTTCCAAAATAAAAATAAAAAACCAATAAATATAACAAATGATAAAACTAAAATAAAAAATAAATTCCTAAACTTTTTAACTGTAGATAATTGATATGTAGTTAATTCAGATAATAATTCATTTTGATTTTTAATAAAATTGTCTATTCCCTTATTAAATTCCAAACTATCAAAAAGTTCTTCATTAACTGTTACTTCTACAAGTAATTCATCCTGAGCAAATTTAAATTGAGAATAATTTTTATGATTAATATCATTATATCCTAAATTTTTTAATTCTAATACAATATTTGCATAAAATAAAACATTTTCCCAATCTGATTTAACTAATTCTAAATTATTACTAATTATTTTAAGTTCATTTTTCCCACTAGTATAAAGTGTTTTGTGTGCATGATCCTCCAACAAATGATCTGATGATTCAAAATTAATATTAGTTTCTAATTTTGATAATAAAATAAATAATTCTTTTTCATGACTTTTAAATGCATTAAATCTTTTTAAATTTGGATCATACACATATTCCCAAATTTCTAGTTGTGTATGAAAATTTTCAACATTTAAGTCTAATGCTGAGATAGAAATTTCCGATGCAACCATTATATCAGTCGATAACTCCGAAACTTTATTAAGTTCTGAAATAGTGTAAATCCCAAATAAAATAAAAAAAAATGTGTATGAAAAAATTCCAAATAAAAAAAGATAAAGTGTTTTAAATTTCATTTTAAATAATATATTTAATCAAATAAAGTATTTAAATAATTGGTTGAATACTTGTAATATAAAATTGCATAAGTATAAGTATAGTTATTAATGAGAATTATAAATAGAATTAAATAGGATGAATTGTTTAAAGGTAGGTTTGATTTTATTTGTATATATAAATGCGAAAAGAAGGATAGATTTTACGCTACTGATTCTCAATACTTAATGTGGGTTGAGGACGACATATTCTTTTCGCGAAAAACGATGTCAATAACTGAACTAACCTTCTAGAATAAAGAATATAAAAGATAATAAAAAGATATATATTCATAATATAATAACAAATACTAAGTTTCAAAATTAAATCATATAAGTAAAATTAGTTTATTATTTAAAATTCCAATATAAATATGAGAATAAAAGTATATTTTTGTGTTTTTAATCTAGTTTCTAAGTAGATTTAAACAATAATATTGGAAACGATACGAACTTAATAAGATAATCAGATATTTTTTCCCTCCGAAATATTATTCAATAATTATCTTATTAAGTCTATGTGTAAGCATGTTCTTTAAATTTAGTCCAGTTTATAACGCCGGAAAAGTTATAAAGATAAAATTAAGTTAATAATTCCCACCAAAACTTTTTCAAGGTTTTTTATTAATCATTAACTTAAAGTATTTTTCAATAAAGTTTTTGGTACTTTAATGAATTTTTGAAAAGAGTTCTTAATTCAATTCACGTCATAGGAAGTGAAAACTATTTGACTAATAATACTAGAGTTATTAATAGCAATATTTTTTCCCTACTGCATCAAATTAGTAGTACGAATAATTTAACTACAATAGTTCATTCAGTAAAAATATTTAATTTGGTATTTTCACTTCCTAACTATACCCAAGAAAAATACTATATATGATTTATCTTGAATTTATAAGTTTAAAATATGAAGTTTAAAAATTCAATAAAATTAGTAATAAAAGTTAATATATGAGAATAATTATTATAAAATTAAATAATAACTTAAAATATAATTAATATGTAAATATTATGAATAGAATTATATAAATACAAATTTATAATAATAAATATTTTTTAGATAATTATTAATATAAACTTAACGAAGATGAGTTTATTGACCAAAAATCTGAAGAACTTTATGGCAACAATTTATCAAACATATAATTAAATTTGTGTACTAGGCAAAAATAAATATATATTACCTCTCAGTAAAATTATTTTGTCTCAACTTCTAAAGATAATCTCAATTCAAATGTATATAATACAATTTAAACATTATAAAATTAAGATTCTGAAGTTTAAATTTTAAACCAAATTTTAAATAATATGTAATAAAAATAGTTTAAGTGTAAATGTTTTTAATTAGAATAAATATGTTTACATAAAAGAATCATTTTACCCAATAAAATATTAGATAAAATAATCCAAGTAAGGAAATGAATGATGATCCACCACAAATCTAGTGCCTGAAGTCACACTAAACGATAACTAAAATTTCAATAGATACTAATTAAATGTACAGTATAAGTGTTCACTAAAAAAACTTCTCAGAAAGTCGTCAGTAATATATTGGAGTCATCATCTCCTAATATAAAAGTATACAGTTAAGTATTTAATTTTTTATTAGAATTATAAAATAAATAATCAGCAGTTGAAAAATTAAACTATACTAAGATATAATGTTATTAATATGGAATAAATCATGAAAATAAAAATATTATTAAGTTAATATGTTAATTAGAATTTAGTTTTTAAAAAATTCTAGAATTGATGAACCAAATTGATTCCACCAATCCTAAAACTCTAGGAGTTTTAGGAAACAAAGACTAAATTTACTTTAAAGTCTGAATCTTTAAAGCAACAAGATCAATTCTTAATCTATTTTAAAATGTACAGTCTTAAAATTATAATTAAAAATCTTCAGAAGATCTCATTAATAGATAGGATGTCTTTACTTCCTATATACAATAAGACGAGAATAGATTAATAAGATTAGTATTAATTTGTAAGTAAATACAATAATTGGGGTTGAAAAATGAAACTAATTTATGAGTAAAATATAAAATAAACACAAAATAAAATAAAATACATAAATTAACTACTAGCAATAACAATTAAGTTTTAAATTATAAGAAAGTATTAAAATATTACTTATGAATAAAGTAAAAAAAGAAATTTTAAAAAAAATTGATAAAAATATGAAATTAATCAACTATGGAACTTTGATTTTTGGAATTGGATTATTAATTATTATAATCGCATCCCTTGTTACAACATATGGAACAGTTGGAGAGATGGGAACTAAGATTATTACAGGAATTTTAATTATGATTGGAATTGTTGTAGGAATTATTAATATTACTTCAAAAGAGAGTGTTGCTTTTTTAATTGCAGCAGTTGTTGTTGTGATGTTAATTGGACCATTTATGGCAAATGTTATTCAAACATTTGGAGTTGAACAAACTGGAAGTAAATTGATTGGAGAATTATTTAAAAATATTATCGGATTAATTGTACCTGCAGCTTTAATTGTCGCAGTTAAAACATTATTTATGACTGCAAAAGATGAATAATCTCCTATAAGGAAATTATTTTTTTATAATAAAAATATTCTAAATATAAATAATGAATATTTTAAAGTTCTAAAAATAAATTAATTTTAAAAATTGTTAAATAAAAATAATTAAATTTAATCAAAAGATTAAAATTCTTCAACTTGATTTAAATCACCAAGTAAACCTTTCTTCTCTAACTGCTTAATTTCATTTGGTTTATATTTGTAAGTTAAATCAGCTTTCTTTTTATCAAATTCCCAAGGTTCTAATAAAACAATATCTCCTTCACGAATCCATAAGTATTTTTTAGACCTACCTGGAACTCTTGCCATAATAGTTTCACCAGCCATTGAACGAATATGCATTCTTGAACCACCTAATCTTTTTTCTACTAATCCAATAAATTGATCCCCTCTTGGAATTCTTGCTCTAACATTTTCTTGGTTTTGCAAATCTGCAACTCCTTTTTTTAATTTTTTTACCATATACCTAGTAAATATTAAAATAGATTCATTTATATAAGTTAGTAATATAGAAAGAGTTTATATGTAAAGAGTACCATATAGGAGTTATTTAAACTCTAAATGATATAAATGAAGAACCGCAATAAGAAAACTAATTATCATTGGACCCAAGAATAATCCTAAAAAGAACCCAAAAACATTAATTCCACCCAGAACAGAAAGAAGAACTAAAAACTCATGTACCTCTAACTTTTTATTTAACATAAATGGACGAATTAAATTATCAATTAAACCAACAAGTAATAATCCATAAATAAAAAGTCCCACAGCTTGACTATAATCTCCAACAATAAATAAATATATTGTTGCAGGCATCCAAACTATCGCAGGTCCAAATAAAGGTAATAAAGCGCAAAGTGATGCAACAATTGACCAAAATACGGGCGATGGTATACCTAGTACCCAAAATGCAATTCCAACAAGCATACCTTGTAATATTGCTAAAAATAAAGTATTGTAAAATATTGCAATTAGTACATCTTTAAATTTTAAAAATAAAGAATTTTTATAAGAATTTTTCATAGGAATTATTTTTTTCATATATTTTACAAAATCCTCTCCATCACGTAAAAAGAAAAATATAGCAACTAAAAAAATAACAAAACCAACTAAAAAACCAGTGAATGATGTAAATATAACTTCAACTGAACCCAATAAATAATTATTTAATTTTACAGATAATGAATTTACAGACACTGCAATAAATTCTAAATTATTACTAACTAAATTACAAATATATGAACCCCCACAATCCGAAAATTTTGCAGATTCTAAAAGAGTTTTTCCAGAGTCAATTAAAGACGATGATTCAGAGATTAAAGAAGATGTTAACCAAAATATAGGATAAGTTAAAACTACAACAATTAAAAATAACATAAATAAAGCAGATAGAGATTTATTATTAGTTAATTTTATTATTTTTTGATAAGGTTTGTAAATTAAAAAAACTAAAATTGCCGCGAATAATAAAGGAGTTATGAAAGGAGAAATAATATAAAAAAATAAAATCACTAAAGATAAAATTAAAAATACTTCAAAGTATTTTTCAATTAATTTCATCTCGCGATTATCCATAATAAAAAAGAAAGAAATATAGTTTTAATAGATTATAATCACTATAAAATAAAAAGTATATATTATTTAAAATAAAGTAATAATAAATTAAGATTAGAGAATAATTTTTTAATAAATTATAATAATGATAATAAAATTATTATAAAAGTTAAAAATATTGAAATAAATGAAGTAGATGGAAGACTAGTTAGTGAAACTGAACTTGATTGCTGTGTCTGTGGTTGTGGCTGTATAATTACAGTTCCATTAAAGTCAATTATTCCAGTAAAATGAATTCCTGAAGTTATAATATCACTACTATTTTTTAAAATAAATGGAATTAATATATCTCTTGAACAACCACCAAAAGAATTACAATATTTATATATAATATTACTACTTGAACTTAACCAAGCATAATCATAAGTAAATGAACAAGTAGTCCCCGCACAAAAAACATCAGATAAATCATTTGGATTTACAATTTTTAGAATTGGAGTCTCACCATTATAATCTAAAGTTGATACATAATTTACTTGTTTTAATAAATAATCACTTGAAGTTGGAAAAGGAACATTTGAACTTAATTCATATAATGAAGAACTTATTTGAGAGTATCCACCCGATGCATTAAAAGTTAATTGAAATCCCGAAATTGTAGTTGTTTGAGCAAAAATAAAACTAATTCCAAAAAGGGAAAAATAAAGATAAATAAATAATTTTTTTAACATTTTTATTCAAAAGTAAAACCCACATTAAAATTTCCAATATTAGGTAAATGTAAATTATTATAATCAGTTCCAATCCTAAAAGTTCTAGAATAATACGAAGTTTCTATACCTATGAAGCCAGTACCATCACAATTATAAGTAGACCAATCAGTCATACAAGAATTAAAGAAATTAGTTCGATTAGAAGATAAGAAAATTAACTCATCTTGATCACCATTATTTACATAACTATAACCACACGTATTAGAACTAGAATATGCAGCATGTTCCCTAGCCCCATTTGCCCCAAGTTGTCCAGTTGTCCAATAATTATTGTTAGAAGGAGTTGTCCAATAAGCAGTATTTACCAAAGGAAGATATATACGAATTGCATCAACATCAAAAAAAACAGTATAATCAGCACCAATATCTAAATCTATTTGAGTTGGAAAATATAAAATATCCCCAGTTGTATAATCACTATCTTTAGCATTTCCAGAACCAATTACTGAACCAGAAGAATTTCTAATTTCCATATAAATTGGATAACTAGGTAGTATTGAACTTAATGCTTGAATTCTTCCTGAAGAAGGATATCCACTACTGCCAACACAAGAATTAGCCGGATCATCACTTAAATTCATTATTTTTACACCAACATATGTATTTAATGAATATACTGAATTTGATAACATTAAAATTGATATAAATATAATTAAAATGTTTAATATCTTTTTTATCATATTGATAATATAATTTTTCCATTTATAAAACTAATTTGTCACAAAAAAAGTGAAAAGTGAAAATTAACCTAAAGTAACTTCATAAATTCCTGCAACTTTTACAATAGAATTATGTTTAATATTAATTACACTAATTAATTTTAATTGTGAAGTATTTGTAGAAATTATTACCTCAATTAAATTTTCATCCAAAATAATATCAAAATAAAAGTTTTTAATTGGTTCAGATAAATTAGTATTAATTTGATGTTTATATTTTATAGATTCAATTTTTGAATTTGAATAATAATCTAAATACTCAATAGCGTCTGAATTATTTTTTAAAATTTGTAAAATATTGTTTTTTAAGTTAGAAGTATTATCATCAATATTATCATTTTCCATTAAAGAAGTATTTGAACAACTCACAAACAAAATTGAAAAAAGTATTATAAAAAAAGTAAATATTTTTTTCATATTTTTATTTATTCCTCAACGTTTGCAGCATCACTGTCAACATAATTACCCATATTTTTTAAATCTAGACTTAAAACCCCTGATATTTTATTTTTATCCATTGTCACACCATAAATTGTTTGTGCTGATTGAATAAAGTGCTCACTGTGAGATACTACTACATATTGAGCTTTGTGTGCATTCTTTCTAATTAACTTACCTAATTTTTCACAATTCATAATATCTAATGCAGCATCAATTTCATCAAACACATAAAATGATGCAGGATTAAATTCTTGAACTGCAAAAATGAATGCTACAGCTGTAATTGTTTTTTCCCCACCAGATAAAGATTTAATATCTAAATAATTCTTTTCTGAAAGTCGTACACGAATTTCAACACCAGTTTCCCATAAATTCTCTTCATCTTCAAGAAGTAATTCAACTTTTCCTTTTGTAGATAATGAATCAAATAGAGTTACAAAGTGACCTTTTAAAATATTAAAAGTTTCCATAAACTTTTCTTTTTTCTTTCCATCCATTTCTGCAATAAAATCCATAATTTCATCACGTTCAAGATTTAAGATTTCTCTTTTTTCAAGTAACTTTGTAAATTCTTCATTAATTTTATCATACAATTCAACAGCTTTCATATTGATAGAACCAAAACTTGCAACTCTTGATTTTAGATTATTTACTTTAGATTGTAATTCTTTTACATCAACTGGACTTCCATTAAGCCTTTGTTCAATTTTTTCTAATAAATCTTTTAATCTTTTAATACCTACAACATCTTCAATATTTGTTTCTTCATCAATTTGAACTAGTTCTGATTTTGTTTGATTATATAAAACATCTAAATCATCAGATAAAGTATTATTTAAAGTTTCAAATTCTGAAATCATGTATCTAATTTGTGCTACTTTATCTTTAATTTTATCAAAAATTTCATATTCTTTATTATATTTAATTTCAAGTATTTTTTTATCTTCACGTAAATCGTCACGTTGTCCAATTAAATCTTTATATCCTTTTGATAATTCTTTTTCAAGTGCTCTATTATTTTTTAATTCTTCAATTAATTCTTTAATAGTTTGAGTCATTTCATCAATTTTTTGTTTTAGAATTTTTTCAGACTCTACTGAATCTGTTAAAATTTTTAGTAGGCTTTGTGATTCTGGTTTTAAAACAGAATTTAATTTCATTGAACGATTATCAATTTGAGAACTTAATTCTAATAAATTATTTTTAATAACATCACGTTCTTCTTCTAATTTATTTAAATTATCAAGAACTCCAGATGTCCCTGAAGTTTCACCTTTAAGAGTTCTCTTTTGAATATTTAATTCATCGATTCTTTCTTGCAGAGTTTCAATATCTCTTGTTGATTTTTTAAGAGAACTTTCAATTACCATTTTATCTCCAATAATTGCTTCAATCTCAGATTTTACATCACTGGAATCTCTTCCTTCAATTGACAATAATTTTTCAAGTTTTACAACTTCACCATCAACATCATTTTTTCTGTGACGAATGTCCGATAAAGAATGTTCTATTTCTTCTTTTTCTTCTCGAAGGTGAGATAATGTACTACTTAATCTAGATAATTTATTTTCAATTTGTTCAGACCTATCCATTAATTTTTCATCTTTAAATAATCCTAAACTTTGTTTTCTTGCTTTGAAACCACCAGACATTGCACCCGATTTTGCAACTAAGTCCCCACCAAGAGTAATCATTTTATATTTTCCGATACCTATGTGTTTAGCGTCTTCAATGTTTTCAATTACTAATAAATCTCCAAAAATTAAATTAAAAATGTATTCATATTTAGGATCGTAACTAATTAAATTTAAAGCGTAATCAATTACCCCAGATTTATTTAATACTGAATCATCTAATCTGTATTTTGCATTTACTTTATTAAGAGGTAGGAATGTTGCAGAACCTACTCTTTTATCCCTTAAAAATTGAATATATTTTACTGCAACTCTATCATCATCAACTACAATATTAAATAGACTTCGTCCAGCAGCAGTTTCTAATGCCATTGAATATTTATCAGGTACGCTTGCAAGTTCAGCCACAGTTCCATGGATTGCAGAGTCTTGAGATTTCATTTTTGTAATTGTATCAACTGCTCGATTTTGAGAAATTGCGTGTTGTGATGAATCTAATTTAATTCTTAATTTATTTGATTCATCTTGCGCAACCGCATATTCTTTTTGCATATTATGAATCCTTGCAGCAATTTCTGCACTACCATTTGCTTTTGTTGAAACACTCGCAATTAATTGTTTTAATTCTTTTCTAAGAGTATCTAATTCTTTTGCTTGATCTTTATTTTCCCCTGAAATTCCATCTAATTTAGATTGTTCAATTTCAAGATATTCAAGTCTAGAATTTAAAACTTCAACTTGTGTTGCATTATCATTTTTAATTAGTTCTTTATTATATTTTGATTTAACTAATTCTTCAATTTGTTCCTCTAATTCATCAATTTTTTCAAAAGATTCTGAACTCATTCCATTTTTAATTGATTTAACTTTTGTTTCAAGTCCAACTAATGTTGCTTGTACTTTTGTTTTCTCAATAGTTACTTTTTTAATTTGATCATCTAATTCAGACATATCAGATTTGTTTGCTGTAATATTTATTTTAATTCCAGTAATTTTAGTTTTAAGTTCTTCTAAATCTTTTTTATTTTCAGCTTTTTTCTCAGATAAATTTGTTTTTTCAGTTTCAAGTTCGATAATTTTATTTGATACTTTAATAAAATCCCCATGAGATTTAATTTCAATTTCTTTTTCAAGTCCAATAATTTTATTATCAATATCACGACTTGTATTATCAAACTCGTCTAATTTCTTTTTATGAACAGATAACTTTTCTTCTTGTGAAATTAAATCAAGTTCCTTATTTTCTTTTAATTTTAAATTACGGATAATTTTAGATTTAGATAATAATAAACCTGAATATCTTAAATCTTCTTTTGCTTTATTATATTTTTCAGCTTGTTCTTTTTCAGATTTTAATTCTTTTAGATATTTAGTTTTTTCTTCCATTAATAAATCAGCTTCTTTTAAATCTACATCTAAAATATCTAATTTTTTAACAGCTTTTGATTTCTTTTCTTCATATCCAGATACATTAGAAATTTCTTCAATTAATTCTCGACGTTCACGTGTTGTCATATTTACAATTCTTGTAATATCACCTTGTAAAATAATATTATATCCATCAGGATTAATATCTGCTCGCCGTAATACTTCAACAATCTCAGTACGTGTCGACTTTTGATTGTTTAATAAATATTTAGACTTACCTTCCCTTGTTACAATTCTTGAAATTTTAACTTCATCTAAATCTAAATTTAATAATTCTTTATCTTCATTTGACAGATAAATTGATACTTCTGCTTGCTTTGCAGGTTTTAGATTTTTACCACCATTAAAAACTAGATTTCCTAATTTTTCAGTACGAAGTTCTTTTGAACTCATCCTTCCAAGTACAAAACACATTGCATCAAATACATTTGATTTTCCAGAACCATTAGCTCCAACAACAGTATTAAATCCTTTTTCAAAATTAATAATTGTAGAATTTGCAAAGGACTTAAATCCCTTTAATTTTAATCTTTTTATATGACTCATTTTAATAATATAATACTAATTAATTTAATATAATAGAATAATGAAAATTAAGGTTTTAAAGCTTTGTCACTATTGTAAGTGGCATTTGTAGAAATTAATATAATTGTAAAATAAATATAAAGTAAGAAAAAAATAAAAGTAAATAAGATAAATAATCAAAAGATTATTTATGGATATAAATATACAATTTTATCAGTCATAGCTGAAGGAGTTGTAATTTGAATTGGTTTTACAGCACCATTTTTACTAATTAATCTTAATGTTGCAGTTTCA
>JABSQY010000019.1:15427-24452 GCA_013215525.1 Nanoarchaeales archaeon
ACATCTAAAGATTTAGATTGTAAAGAACTTGCCGTCTGGATTAATACACCAGCAGCAACCGCAGCTACAAGAATCATTGCAATAAATATAATTAAAGTTCCAATTCCTTCTGCTCCCTTTTTATTATTTCTAATCATTTTTAAAGTTATAGTCATAGTAATAATTTAAAAATATTATTTAAATATATTTGTCATTTTTTTTTAAGTAAATATTAACCAGATAACATAATATGAATTCAGATATATTTGGTATATATCAATATAATAAATATATATATAAATGTAGAAAACCATAAATAACTACGAGAATGGAACTTAGCAAAATTTTAGATATTGTATATGAAATAGTTGGTGATGATGCTGCGCAAGTAGTAGAGTATTTATATAACAACCCAGGAGCTTCTGAGTTTGATATTAGTGAAAATATTGGATTTGCAGTTTCCCAAATTAGAAGTGTATTATATGAATTAAAGGCAAAGAATTTAATTGATTACGATAGACGTAAAGATAAGGAAAAGGGATGGTATTTATACTATTGGAGAGTTTTACCTCAAAATTTCGAGACTGTATACTTAAATGAGAAAAAGAAAAAGCTTGAAATGTTTGAAGAGAGATTATCTAATGAAGAAAATTCAATTTACTACATTTGTCCAAACTTTTGTAAAAGATTATCTTTTGAAGATGCACTTGAGTCCAATTTTTCTTGTACTGTTTGTGGAACTTTAATGAATGAAGAGAATAAGACTCGTAAGGTAGAAATGCTTAAGAGAAACATTAAAGAGCACAAAGAATATTTAGCTAAGGCATAATACTATAATTTTGCGAATGCAAAATTCTATCAAATATAATTTGAAATTTTAATTTCAAATTTCTAAATTTTTAAAACTAATTCTATATTAAATTTAAAATAATATAATAATTATTCAATATATACAATATAATTAAGAATACAATATTAATTTCTAAATCTAATTAATGAAATTTAAATTTATTAAATTAAATTTATTAAATTAAATTTAATAAGTCAAAATAAGTATTTAATATATACAATATAATCAATAACATAACATTAATCGCTAAACCAATATAAATTTTATTTCTGTTTTTAATTTCTAAAGTAAACATTAAGATAATTAAAGATAAGTATCCTCCTATGTGTGCGAGGTTGTTTGTTTGGTTCGGATTTGATAATCCTGAAATATCTAAAAATATTAAAAACCAACCAATTAAAAATATTGGTAGTGGAATTATTAATAAATTACTGAATTGAAAAGGTTTTAGTAATATTGCCATAATGATTAATCCAGCAATAGCGCCACTTGCTCCAAGCGAGTAGAACATATCGCCAGAGAACAATGAAATTGTGTTTGAAATAATATTTGCAATAAATCCTGCTGCTAAAAAAATATAAATCATTTTTTCTTTAAAATTAGATTCTACAATTCTTCCAAATATAGTTAATGCTAATAAGTTTGATAATAGATGAGTAATCGAGCCGTGTAGAAATATTGAAGTTAGATTTGTATAGAATAATATAGATGTTACGCTGATTGAGTGCGTCATAAAGTATTGTAATAATTGTTCGTTTGGATTTAAAAATATTATCTGTAATACAAATGTTAATATTAAAAAGAGAGTTGTGAATGCTGTATATTTTGCTTGAAAAAACCAAGTAGATAAATTGTTTAAGATTTCAAATGGAAATACAAAGACTTTTTTAAAATAATTAATTGAATCTTCTTTGTTTAATAAAATTCCATGAATTATCCCCATTAATAAATATGGAATTAAAGTTATTAAAAATATTAAAATATCTTTTATTAATTTAAATACAAATTTTGAGTCAGATTCAATATCTTTTAATGTGTCATTATCTTGTTCCATTTTAAATTTTAGTCAGCTTTTAAGAATAATGTAGGAGGATTGTTTTTTAATGTTTTTCTTAACTGTTTGTGGTTTGGGCAAAATTGTTCAACTACGTTCCAAAATTTTGGTTTATGATTTTTTTGATTAATGTGAGATATTTCATGAAAGATTACATAGTTTAAGATGTCAATTTCAGCATTTAGTAATTTTAAGTTTAACATTATTTTGTTATCATGTGTACAGTGTCCCCATTTTGATTTTACCATAGAGATACTAAATCCAGTAATTTTGTAATTATATGTAACTTCATTCAAAGATAATAGATGATTGTTTAATATTGGCGTATATTTTTCTACCAATCTTTTTATTACTAATTTTTCTATTTGTAACATAGTTAAATTTTTATTTATTCTAAAATGAAATTCATCAAGTTTTACACCTTGTATTGAAGATTTTTCAATTGTGTATGTTGAGTTATGAAATTTGAATTTTTCTAGTTGATAAATTTCTTTAAATGTTAGATGATTTGATTGATTTTGAATTCTTGGAGATTTTAATATTTTAATTTTAATTTTGTTTAATAATTCGATAAAGTGTTGTTCTGCTTGCCTGTTTGATAAATGGTTTGGAAATCTAAAATTAATTATGGTGTTTGATACTGTTACAGATGAATTCTTTTTTTTTGTAAATTGTACAATTATTTCAAAGGTTTGTTCATTTAATTGAATTTCATTTTGAAATTGAGGGCGTTCTTGAATTTTTTTAAAAAACATTATAATTAAATTTATTTAATTAAGTTTATATATTTATGTTGATTATTTATACTATGTTTAATTGTGAAATGTTACAAAAAAGTATTGAAGACAAATTAACTGGTGCAAAAGTTGAAGTTTGGGATACTAGAAATGATGGGAATCATTTTCAGGCGAAAGTTGTGTACAGTGGCTTTGAAGGAAAAACTTTAATTGAGCAACATAAAATGGTGTATGCTGCATTAAAAACAGAAATGGGTGCAGGATTACATTCAATTTCAATTAAAACAAAGGTAGAATAAAAATGACAGAGTAAATGTGATTACAGTGTAACCAAATTGAGACACAGATTCTACAATGTAGAATGGTGTCTTTTTTACATTGTTTCATTTTTATAAATAAAAATAAAAAAATGGAAAAAAGAAATTTAAAACAAGAGTACGAAAAGATGATTAATGAAAATAAAGTATTTTTATTTATGAAAGGAGACCCTGAACAACCATTTTGTGGTTTTTCAATGAGAGTGATTAGAATTCTAGAAGAAATGAAAGTTGAATTTGGAAGTAAAAATATTTTAGAAGATAATGAAATCCGTGAAGCTGTTAAAACTTTTTCAGATTGGCCAACGTACCCACAATTATATGTGAATGGAAAGTTTGTTGGTGGTTGCGAAATTATTGAAGAGTTGTATCGTGACGAAGAACTGGAATCTATTTTAAAAGAATAAAATTTCACATTTTTTAAATATTAATTTTGAGTTAAAATAAGAGTTAAATATTACTAATTTTGAGTAGAGTGTTTTAATATAATTTTAGATAATTTTATTAGTTTTATTTTGATAAATAAAAATATGTGAATTTGATGAAATAGTACAATTTTTACATATTGAAACTTTTGGAAAAATAAAGTTTCAATTTTCAACGTTTGATTTAAGTAGATAATTTGACATACTAAATGTATGAATAAAATTCTAATTAAGACAACAGAGAAAGTTAAGTTAAGAAATCCAATTTCAGAGAAAAAATACTTACCTAAAGGATGTGTCGGAGAAGTGGATGAATACCTTTATGATAATCAAGATTATTTCTATGTTAATTTCCAAAATCCATTTCCTATCGAAGGAGTTGAAAGAAGTCAAGTTATGAGAATTAATTAAATAAATTAATTTTTATTAAGTAATTTCTAATTAATTATATTTTTAGTATTTTATGAATTATTTATAACATTTTTAAAATCAAATAATTCTAAAAATTCAGAAGGTTTATATTTCATTATTTTTATATTCAATAAAGGATTTTAATATCTCTTTTTGATTAAATGCTAAATCAAGATCAAATATCTTCAAATTTTCTAAATCAAACCAAGCATACTCCGATAATTCATCTCTAGCTAAGTTTATCTCACCACTAATCTCTCCATAAAAATAGATAGGTCTACAAATATATTCATTCACATCAAAAAAATAAGATTGAAAATATTTAAACCAAATTATATCACAATTAAGTTCTTCTTTTATTTCACGAATAAGAGCTTCTTCAAAAGTTTCATTATGTTCCACAGTTCCACCAGGAATTGACCAACAATTATTAAATTTCCCAGTTTCTACTCTTTTTGCTAAAAGAATTTGATTTTTATTATTTACTATAATTAAATTTACAGCATTTATTATTTCTTTCATATTATTAAAAGAAATTTATTATTTATATAATTTTACAATTAAATATCTGATTCGATATTAATACATTAAAAATTTCGAAGAAATTTTTGGCATATTAACTATCAAATCTCCGATTCAATGTTAATATATTGCGCAATTGGAAATTTAGTTATATCAGTTGTTGCTTTTTTTTTATCTACAAATCCCTGCCACGCAATCATTGCACCATTGTCCATTGCGTACTGCATTGGAAAACTGTCGTATTTTGCGCCACGTAGTTTACACATTTCTTTTGCCATAAAAGTTAGTCTTTTACTTGCAGCAACTCCACCAACAATTAACATCTCTTTTTTATTTGTGTACGCCATTGCACGTTCACACACCTCCATTGAGACTGCAAAACATGTTTCTTGTAAAGAATAACACAAATCACCTAACTCATACTTTCCTGATTCTAATTTTTGTTTTAAATTTGTATACATTCCTGCAAGTGTTATATTCATTCCTTTTAATGAATAAGGTAATTCAATATAATTTTGTTTTGAATCTGCTGCTAATTGTTCTACTACTGGACCACCTGGAAATCCTAGTCCTGCAAGTCTTGCGAAACTGTCAAATAAATTACCTAATCCAATGTCTTCAGTTTCCCCATAAATTTTATATTTTCCAAAATCATCTTTTGCAATAATTTGTGTATTTACTCCAGACACATATAAAAACATTGGATCTTTAAATCCAGTTAACATTTTACCAATTTCTAAATGAGCTTTAATATGATTTACTCCAACAAGAGGAATATTATATTGTGTTGATAATGTTTTTGCAACTAAACTTCCAATTTTTAAAGAATTTCCAATACCTGGACCTTGAGAAAAAGAAATTAAATCTAAATCTGAAAAGTCTTTATTTAAAGTTTTTAGAAATTGTTTTGCTTTTAATAAAATTGTTGTAAAATTTGAAGTGTGAAATTCAGATAATTTTCTTAATTCCATCCCACCACCAGTATCATCTTTGTATTGATTTTTCTCATTAAATAAAACTTTTTTATTTTTACAATCAACAATTCCAATTCCAAATGTGTGAGCTGTACACTCAATTCCTAAAACTAACATAATTATAACTATTGTACATTATTTATAAAAGTAATTATAATCTACATTTTTGAATTTTTGAATATTTTAAGTTTATAGTTTAAATTTTATATTTTAAATTGTTAATCTAATTATATAAATAAATAAACTCGATATAAGAAATGGAATTAATAATCCTAAAAAACTATATTCAACAGATAATTTTTGGATTTTTCCATAGATTAACATAGATACAATGAATGTGTACACGGCTAGTAATGCTAAAAAAATACCAAATATAAAAGATAAAGTTTTATTTTGAAAAATTAAACTTAAAAGATATACTACAATATTTATTAAAGTTGGAAAAAACCAAATACACAAACCAAATTTGTACATTTCTCTAAATTCCCCAATTCCACCAAGAATCCTCATCACAAGATGAATTAATCCAACAGCTAAAAATGTTGATAAAGAAAATAAAATTCCAGAACCAATTATATTTAAAATATTATAATTATTTGAAGTTATTAAATAATACCAAATTGAAATAAATAATAAAGAATAAAAAGCTTGAGTTAATAAAACGTGAGTTCTAATAAATGAAAAACCTTCTTCTCGATGTTCAAACCCAAAATATAATTTTGTTGTTGCTGATAAAAATTCTTGTATTTGAGACATATAAACAAATATGATTTTTTTAGTTTATAATTTAATGGTTGAATATTTGTATAAAATTAAATTAAATTGTTTCACAATTTAAATTTGTATTATTATTATTTGTATTCTTTATTAAAAAAACTAAATAAATGTTTTGCTCTTCCTTTTCGCAATGAACTTTCTTTTGGACAAGTTCACAATGTGAACTTTAAAAGAAACGCTCCTCAAGAAAACCTTAAATTTCTACAAGGTAGAAATTTAAAAATATTTATTTATCTATATTCTTTATTAAAAAAATCAAATAAATGTTTTGCTCTTCCTTTCCCAATTCCATCGATTTTTATTAATTTGTCTTCTTTTGCATTTACCAATTTTTTAATTGATTTAAAATGAGTTAATAATCCTTTAGCGTTCACCACATTAATTTTTGGAATACTTGATACAAACTTTTCTATTTCTTCATTTTCACTAAAACTTCTTTTGTTATCTGCTAAACTTATTTGTTTTTTTGTTCTCACATTTCTTTTTGCAATAGTTTGAATCATCTTTGCTGTTTCTTCCATTGAGTCTGTATAAAGTATAGGAATTCTTAAATCAATTGCAATAGAACTTAATGTTGCTCTTATTACATTTGGATTAATGTTTCTTAAAGAATATATATTTTGAGCACCCTCTAAGATTAAGATTGGACGTTTGTAGTTCTTTGCTAAGTCTATCAGTTGAGGAAATAATCTTTTATCAATTATTGAGTTTACAAAGTCTAATTTTTCTTTTCTCTCTATTGCTATTTTCTCACTTATAACTATATCTCCTATTTCTAATTGTTTACCTATAACTTTTATATCATCTAGTTGAAATAATTCTTTTATTAGTTTTGTATTTTCTCTTTGATCTATATAGATTGGAATTCTTTCATCATCTTCTTTATTTAGATTGTCAAATATTGTTTGATTTTCTTTCTCTTGTGTTTCTTTTGTATCTTGTGTTTCTTCTGGAATTTTTTCTATGTTTGATTGTTTTTTTATGTCTTCGACAACTTGTTTTTTTTCTGTGTCTGTTTTTTTTAGAAATCTGTCTAAAGAGTCTTCAGTTTTTTTATTTTCAAATTCATCACGAATTTCGTTTAGAACTTTGTACATTTTTCTTTCTTTTGCATCAGCGATGTGGCGGATTGTAATGTCACGTGTCCCTTCTGTTTGCATAATCTTTGCTAATCCTTTTTTGAATCTTCCAGTTCTTCCGATTCTTTGAATTGTTCTAATTGCTGATGGGACCGGTTCGTAGAAAATTACTAAGTCTACTTTTGGAATATCTAAACCTTCCTCTCCAACAGATGTAGATACTAAGATATTATACTCTCCTGCTCTGAAATCTTCTAAAACTTGTTTTTGTTGTTTTTGAGACATTTTCATATCTCCTTTTTTTGCTTGTCCTACAAATACTGTTGGTTTTATTTCTTTTAGTTTTGATAATTCTTCAACTATTTTCATCGCTGAATCTCTGTATTGAGCGAAAATAATAATTTTTAAGTCTGGCGTTTTTAATAATTCTTGATTTACTTGATTTTTTAATTCAATTAGTTTTGGGTGTAGTACTCCATCATTTTTTAATTTTTTAATTTTACTGAATGCTTGTTTGAAATCGAAATCGTTTGTTATTAATTCGGCGGCTTTTGATGAATCTCCACCAGGTCTTACTAGATTGTAGAAGTATGTGTGTGCTGCTGATACTTCTTGAGATTCAAATAATTCAATTCCGTGTTGGAGTTTCATTATTGCAGCTGCAATTGATATTGCTGCCCATGTGTCGTCTGTTGTTTCGCCAGCGGCAATTTCTTCCCTTAAGGTTTGTGATAATGTTAGTAAGTCTCGCTTTGTTACATTTTGTGGTGTTTTTCCTTCTAAAATTTTTATTTTTTGTAGAAAGTTTAATAGTTCTGAAAAAACTCCATTTAAGTGGAAAATTATATCTCTGAATTCCTGATTGATTTTTACTTTTATGTGTTGGATTTCTGTTTTATTTACGTAAGGTTTTACGTCTTCATCGTTGTATGTTTTTACTTGAACGGATTCTATTTTTAAGTTATCTATTACTTTGAAGATGTCTTCTTTAGATGTTCCTGGACTTGCTGTTAGTGCTAAGAATTTTGTGTGTTTTGATTTTTCGAATTCTTGCGCGATGAAACAATATGCGTAGTTTCCTGTTGCTCTGTGCGCTTCATCGAAAATTACTAGGCCGAAATCTTTTGGATTAATTATTCCATTTATTATATCGTTTTCTATTAGTTGTGGTGTTGAGAATATGAAGTCTGATTCTTCATAGATTAGTTGTCTTTTTTTTGGTGCTACAAGTCCAGTTAGAGTTACGAAGTTGAAATCATCTTTATTTTTATAAAATGCTTGAAATGAAAATTGTTGTTGTTCGACAAGAGGTTTTGTTGGAGCTAGAAATAATATCTTTTTATTGTTTATATTAAAATAATATGTTGCAAGCATTAAAGCTACAATTGTCTTTCCAAGTCCTGTTGGTAGTACTACAAGGGAATTTTTGTCCATTGAATTTGCGAATAGTGATTGTTGGTAGGTTCTTGCTGAAAATTTGGTTATTAGGTTTAGTTTTTTCATATATATAGTATGGTTGTTCGAGTTTATAATTATTTATGTTTTTATTTTCTGAAAAGAGATTATTTTTTGGAACGAAGTGGAGAAAAATTGTTTCTTTTGTGAAAATAAAAATTCTATCTGTTGAGTGAGTGAAGCGTAACGGATAATGTATTTTGTAAAGAATTTTAAATTTTTATTTTAGCGAAGCGTTAAGAAATAAAAGTTTGGAATTTTTACAATTCTATTTCTTTGAAAACTACTAAATTAAGGTTAAACTTTAAATAAAATAATAAGATGAATATAATATGGAAAAAAAGGAGATGGACAAATTTACAAAAAATACAATCATTATTTTTATTATTATAGGAATCATATTATCAATTTCAGCTATGTCAATAGCATTCGATACAGGAGGATT
>JABSQY010000002.1 GCA_013215525.1 Nanoarchaeales archaeon
CCAAAAAAAGTGAGTGCTCTGGGCAAAAAGCATTCGTTTCAAAAGGTGTTCGAAAGTATAATTAAAGTAGTAAAATTTCAAAGAAATTTTAAAAATAAAAAGACTACTATTTAAATTCAAAATCATCAGAAGAATAATTCTCAATTAGATACTTAGGTAATTCAAAGAAAAACCAATCAAGAGTATCAATAACTAACTCACTTCTAAATTTAGAAATAAAATTAGTAATCTGTTGATTATCTAACTCATTAAAAGTAAACTCTTTTGAACTAATTGAATAATTAAATAAATGATCATTATCTAAAACTTTATTAAAAAAAACTTCTTTAAAATCATTTTTGATAAAAAACTTTTGAGATAAAACACCATTATCTAATTGTCCCAATGTAACATTCTTATATCCTTTAATAAAAAATACATTATCTTTTAATTTTTTACAAAAAATTAAATGTTTATTCTCATACGTTACAACAAGTTTATTCAAATACTTTGCAACCACTTCAACCTCATAATGAGATATTTTTTTATTTCCAGTAGAATTATATTCATTCACAACATTTTTAATCTCATTCCAAACAACGTTCATTTTAGTTTCAGCCATAATAAAAATAATCAAACTCAATATATAAATAAATGTTAAATAGAGTAAGATACAAAAAAACAAAATCGTAATTTTGTGTAAGTAAAATCTCACAAAAGCTTAGAAATTCTCAACAATAAATTTCTTGAGAAAAAAGTCAAAAGGTCTGAACTTAGGAGGATTTTTGTTCAGAGTGCTTACTTTTTGAATCGGATTAGAATATATATATTTTAAATTTATTTAAAATACGCCAAAAATAATTTAATTATTTTTACTGTCTCATCCGATTCTAAAAAAGTGAGTGCTCTGGACAAAAAGCATCCGTTTCAAAACTTGTTCGAAAGCAAAATAAAAATAGTAAAATTTCAAAGAAATTTTAAAAATAAAAAAATAAAATTCACAAAGTGAATTTACTTATTACGAGCTTCTAAAATAGGTAAGTTCGCTTCTGTTGGTACGTAAATAACTTCTGTGTTACCATCATTTAAACCTTCAATAAATCGGTAATGTAGATACCCTTGAGTAATACTCTCACCAATAATTTGATTAGCCTCAGCAATTCCCTTAGCCTTTACAACTTCAATCTCAGCATCTTTCTCTGCAGACACAAGTTCAAACTCTTTCTTTTGAGACTTTTGTTCAGCATCTAATTTATCTTCAATCGCTTGAGTAACTCTTACAGGTAAAGTAACTTCTCTTAATAAAACATCAACAATAATTAAATTTTCATCTAAATTTTCAGCTAATTTAACTTTTAAAGCATCAGCAATCTCAGTACGAGTATCTTGTGAATAAAATGCGCTCGCATCATAACCAGAAGCTAAATTACGAATCCCAGTTCTAATATATGGAATTAATAAAGTTTGTTCAATATTTCCACTAACTGTTTGTTTAATCTCAGATGCTCTATCAGCTTTAATTTGATAAATCACAGATAATTCTGTACTAATAATTAAACCTTCCTTAGAAGGTACCTTAACTGATTCTTTAATAGTAATAATTCTAGTATCAACCTTAGTAATTGTACTTAAAAATGGAATCACTAATTGAATACCAGTGCCTAACTCTTCATCTTGATAATTTCCTAAAGTTTGTTTAACTCCAACAAACCCATCATCAATAATATGTACACCTAAAAAGGCTACAACCACAACTAACATAATTAATAAACTTACCCCAAAAGACAAAGCCCCTTGAACTATTTTTTTTATATCGTTCATAGAAAACATATACGTTTAAGCTTTATTAATATATGTTATAAAAGAATAGACAATAAATAATTATTTTTTAGAAAATTTAGATTTTTTAAAAGTTTTTGAATTTGACTTTTTAGTTTTAAAATTCTTTTTACTATTATGTTTACTACCATGTTTAACATTATTTGAATTTTCCTGAAAATGTTCATTTCTAACACTTTGTTTATTTCCACAAATTCTGTTAATAATAGAAGTTAAATCATTAGGTAACTTTGCATTTAATTTATATTTTTTCCCACTATATTTAAATGATGTTTCCTTTGAATGTAAAAACTGCCGCTTTAATCCAAGTTTATAAAATTCAGAATTTACAACAAAATTACCATAATTTTTATCCCCAATAATTGGACAACCAAGATATTTAGTGTGAACTCTAATCTGATGTGTAATTCCAGTTTTAATATTCACATTTAAAAGAGTATATTTTTTATTTTTAAAAATAAAAGTATTTTCAACTTTGTACAAACTTAAAGAATATTTATTTTCTTTTCCATTCTTATCTCTAGTTACAACTACTTTCTCATCAGAATTATCTCTTATTTTTAAATATAGTTCAACTTTTCCTGAAGAGTTTTTTGGAGTTCCTGCGCACAAACAAACATAATTTTTATCAAATCCATCTGCCTGCATTAAATCATGTAAATCACGTAAAATTTGAGGAGATTTAGCACAAATAATAATTCCAGAAGTATACTTATCAATTCTATGAATAATATTTAAATAATCTAAATTCTTTTTTTGTTCAAGAAATGATAAATGATTAGCTAGAGTTATATTTTGTCCAGTTCCAACTTGTACAGCAATTCCAGGCGGCTTGTTTAGAACTAAAATCTTATCATCCTCAAAAACAATTTCTATTTTCAAATCAATTGGTTTAACGCCAGATTTTTTTTGTTTTAATTTTAAATTATTCGCATTAATAGTAATCAAATCATCTTTTTTTAAAATATAATCATCAGAAATATTATTATTATTAATTTTAACTTTACCAGTCGCAATTAAAGTTTTAATAGTATGGAAATCACCCTCAATTTTTTTTTTTAAAAATCCAATTGGTTTAACTCCAGACTCCAACTGAGTCACTTTAAATTTAATCATAAAAAAAATAGTTTAAAATAGTTTATATAATCTTTGAATTACTTTTACAAAATATTAAATCTTAGAAAACTAATAAAAATATAAATTTAATATTTATTAGTGTATATATAGAAATAAAATGAAATAAAATAGAAATAATTATTCTATTTGAACTAATTTTTTAGATTCTAATTCCTTATCAGATTTAGCAATATTAACAGTTAAAGTTCCATTTTCAAATTTGGCTTTTGTAGAACTCTCATCAACTAAATGAGGTAATGAAAAGTTTCTAAAATAACCAGTATAATTTCTCTCAATTGTATGATGTTTTTTACTTTTATCATCATCTTCCACTTTTGAAGTTTTTTCAGCCCTTAAAGTAACATAACCATTCTTTACAGATAACTCAATATCCTCTTTATTAACACCTGGAATGTCAAATTTACAAACTACTTCTGAATCCGTCTCATAAACATCAGCAGTTGGTTGTTTAAAAGAAAAATCAAAATTATCATCAAAATTTAAACTTCCAAATACTTTATCCATATGTCTTTTCATATTATCAAATTCTTTTTCTACAGTAATTAAATTATTAACCATAAAATAGATTATAATATATCAAATATAATAAATTCTAATCATAATATAAAGACAATTTTAAAGTTTCAAATTTAAATTAAATTAGAATAAATAAAATAATTCTTAAGTTTTAATAATTGTAAATTAGAATTTATATAGACAATGGACATATACCAAAAAGGTACACATCCATTTCAAATTTTAAGCCCTCCTTCCGGGATTTGAACCCAGGTCATCGGATCGAAAGTCCGAGATGATAGGCCGGACTACACTAAAGGAGGATAATAAACTATTGAAACTTTCCGACTTCCAATAGTAATAAATAAAGGGAAACCCTTTATAAGTTTATTGTTTGAGTGCCTTTAAGCACCCAAATATTAAGCGATCCTGAAGGGATTCGAACCCTTGATCCCCAGCTTAGAAGGCTAGTATCATATCCAGACTAGACCACAGGACCGTGATCAATATACAAAGTAAAATTAACTACCTCGATAATAAATAAACTCAAAAACCCTTTATAAACATTTTCTTTTAAAAGAGAATTTAAGTAAATATATAGAATAAAAACAGAAAAATAAACATAGAAAAATTATAAGTAAAATAAATTGTAATCTAAAATAAAAAAATAAATTCGAAAAATCGAATTTATTCAGCAGCCTTAGCTTCTTCTGCTTTCTTAGCATCAATCTCTGCAGATTTTGCTTCAGTTTCAGCAGCAGTTTTATCAATTCTTGCATCTCTTCTTGCTTTAGAAGCAATTTGAGCATCAGTTAAAGCAATAGCTTCTCTGAATTCAGCTAGAATGTGAGTTCTAATAGTTAGCTTTTTAGACATTCTCTTTAAAGTATCTCTTCCAAGCATTTCATCTTCCTTCTTCATAAATAAATCAAAAATGATTTTACCTTTATGAACTTGACAAGATGTTCCGATAATCTTACCGAATGAGTGCTTCATTCCAGTAGATAAACGATCGGCACCAGCACCAGCAGCTAAAGGATTTTCTCTAACCATTTGGTGAGGAACAGCTCTAATTCTTAAATAGAATCCTGAACGTCCTAATGCACCTTCTAATCTCTTTAAACCTGTAATTCTACAAGCTTCAATTGAATTAGTTCTCATTTGAGCAGTATCCTTTGTAATTAAAGTTAAGTGTAGAGGAAACTGATCGTGACCTCCCTTAATATCTCCCATGTCAAACTTGATAACTTTTTTACCAGGTCTTGACTTTACAAAAGCCTTCTTTCTAGATTTACTCCAACGAGTATAAGGTCTTTCAACCTTTCTATAAGCGCACCATTTTCTTAACTTAGTTGCCATTCTTATTGAACCTCAACTTTAGCTCCAATAGCTTGACCAGGCATACCTGTTTCAAAAATTGCTCTAACAGCTCCTTTGGAACCGTGTGCAAATGAAATTTTACCAATGATAGTCTTTTCAGTCTTACCAACGCAAGTATAAATTACTGATTTACCAACTAATTTTTTAGCTTCATCTCTAGATTCTACTCCTTTGATAACAATAACCATTTGATTCATCTTTTGAGTCTTTCGACCTCTTCTGTAATTAATAATCATAGCTTCCATTTTAGTTAAACCCCTTTAAGAACTCAGTTCCTTCTTTAGTTAAAATCTTTCCTGCAGCAGGTGAAGATACTTGTTTAATTAAACCAGCAGCCTCTAATTGTTGAATTGCTTTTCTCACAATATTACGAGATCCGTTCTTCTTAACTTCAGTTTTAACTCCTCTGTTTTGTCGTCCACCGTATTGTTTAGATAATCTGTTAGCTCCAACTGGACCAAACTTACGAACCTTACATAATACTGAAGCAACTCTTACTTGCCACCATTCAGGATTAACAGGAGGTCTTTCTTTTGAAACTCCAGTCTTTACAAATGGAGCCCATACAGGTGCTTGAACTTCCTTTAATTTTGTTACTTTTGCAACTAATTCATCTCTATTCATTCTTCCTTAACCTCTTTTTTTGTATCAGCCTTCTTTTCTGACTTTACAGTCTTCTTCTCAGCTTTAACTTCTTTAACTTCAGCATCAGCAACTTTTGCCTTTGTCTCAGTCTTAACTTCTACAGCTGATTCTTCAGTTGCAACAGTTCCATATTTTGCCATTTGAGCGTCAACTCCAACAGATAATAAGTTAACAATAGTTGATTCAACACCGTTAACTTGTGTTCTTAAAGCAACCACTGAAATCTTTCCAGGTGGACACTTTCCTCCTCTAGCCCAAATTAATTCATTTAATTCTGCACAAATAATAACATTTTCTGCTTTCATGTGTTGTATCATAAAATTTTTTAGAACAGAGATAGCTTTTTTACTTCTCCTCCACATAGGAGCAGTTTTCACTTTTCTCCTTAATGGGACGTTGTATTCTCGTTTTAAGTTTGCCATTTTTAACAATAATTTGTGATAAATCACAAGTTCGTAATATTCGTTAGAAAACCTACAAGCCAAAGCCTGCAATAATCTTTCCCTAACTAGCATAAACACAGCTATTAGCTAATAACTAACAAATCAAATTCAAAACTGAACCTAATAAGTAGTAAATAGATAATTCACTAATTAAAAAAAGTTCATAAGCCTTTATAAATATGTCCATAAACACCCCTAACCACTAAATAAAAGCAAAACTAACAAAAATAAAATAATACCAATAAAATTTATAAACCAACAAAATGAAATTACAATTAGAAACAAAAAAAAGTTAAAATGTTTACAGAAATTAAAGATATATTTAGTAATAAGGGAATGAATCATTTCTACATTAGTTATTCAATACGATCCTTCGCATTATCATTAATTACATTATTTATACCCCTTTATTTGCTAAAACTTAACTACGCCATTAAAGAAATATTTTTATTTTTTGCAATTGGATATTTAGTACACATATTAATTTTAATCCCAGTAGTTTTTTTAGCTAAAAAAATTGGAATAATAAAAACAATGCTTACAAGCATCATTTTTATTATAAGTTTTTATTTTGCTCTTTATAATATTCAAACATACGAGTTATCAATACCTTTTGTAGCAATACTATTTGGATTAAATAGTTCTCTTTTTTGGACTTCATATCATTTATACATTGCAAATAAAGGAAGTTCTAAAAATAATGGAAAAGAATTAGGAATGTTAAAAAACTTTAGTTCCATATGCTCTGCACTAGGCCCAGTTATAGGAGGAATGTTATTATTTTTAATTAATTTTAAATTTCTTTTCATTATATCTTCTTTTTTATTATTATTTTCAATTTATCCCCTATTTAAAGTTAATGAAATATATTTATATTATACATTTAATTTTAAAAAAATATTTTTAACACAAAAAATAGGAGATTATTTCGCGCTAATTGGATTTGGAATTGAAAATCACGCAGATGAAGTTATGTGGCCAATATTTATATTTATAAGTGTAATTAGTAGTTATCAATTATTTGGGTTTTTATTCTCATTTACGTTTATGATATCAATATTTTTCACATATTTTATTGGATACTACACAGATAAAAATAAAAATAAATTATTAAAAATTGGAGCAATTTTAAATTCAATAAATTGGATTCTAAGAATTTTTTCAAAAACAACTTTAACTATTTTCTTAGTTAATATCTCTGCTAAAATTAGCGATTCAATAACAAATATTTCATTTGATGCTATATGTTATGAAAAAGCAAGAAATCAAGGAATAGTAAATTTTATCATATTTAGAGAATTTTTTATACTAATTGGAACTGTATTTGTATATTCATTAATGTACTTTTATCCTAATTTTATAATGTTATTTATAATCTCTGCAACTGTATCTCTATTTTATTTATTCTTTTAGAAACAAATAAAATAACAAAGCTTTATAACAAAAAAATCCTAAAATAAATATGAAAATAAAAATTCTTCAATGGAATATATGGTATCAAGAAAAAGTTGAAAATATAATTAAACTAATTAAGCAAATAAATCCAGACATTATATGTCTTCAAGAATTGACTGATAAAAATCCGTACAATGATAAGGAAGATGTATCAAAAATTATCGCAGAACAATTAAATTTAAACTATAATTTCGCAAAATCGCATACATTTGAAAATAATGAGATCCAAGGGAATGGAATTTTTTCAAAATTTAAAATAATTAAAAACTCTAATTTTTTCATAGTAGAACCTAAAGGAAATCAAGATTACTCAAATGAAGGACGTGTATGTGCAGTAAGTACAATTAAATTAAATGATAATAAAACAATTGCAATCGCTACAACACACTCATCCTACAACAATAAATTTATAGAAAATAAATCAAAATTAAATGAAATAAATAAATTAAATGATTTTTTTAAAACTCAAAAAGATAATTTTATATTTACAGGAGACTTAAACATCACCCCAAACTCCAAATCAATAAAACTAATAGAACAAACTCTAACTCATTGTGGGCCAGATTACAATCAAGCAACATGGACAACAAAACCATTCTCATATCAAGGATTTGAAGTAACACAATTAAAATATAGACTTGATTATATATTTTCAACACCAGACATAAAGATTATTAGTTCTAAGATCATTAAAACAAAAAATGTGAAATAATTAATTGAAAAAATAAATAAATAAAAACAATAAAATATTAAATATTTAACTAATGAAAATAACTAGTCAAATCTAGACCTATAATCAACAACAAATTCATTTAATTTTTCAAGTGTAATTGGATTTAAAGTATGTTCAATCTTTAAAGTATCCTTCTCAGCAATATGTTTAGGAACACCTATAATTTCAAAAAATTGTGTAAACGTATCATGTTGTTTTTTCACAATTTTTGCAAGTAACTCACCAGTCTCAGTTAAAACAATTGGAGAATTTTTCTCATAAATAATTAATTCTTTTTGTGCTAAAACCTTAACCATAGAATTCACTGAACTAGGTTTCACATCTAATTTTTTTGAAATATCAGACACTTTAGCAAATTTTTTTAATAAAATAAGTTCATAAATCTCATGTAAATAATCTTCCTGAACTCTTGATAATCTAATCATAATATTAATAAAAACAAAAAACAATATAAAAGTAAGTCTAAAAAAGTTAGAATAGTCTAACTTTTTCTAACAAACTAATGAAAAAATGAAAAAATGAAACAAACTTCAATAAAAAATTATAACTATCTAACTCTAATTCTTACTATGATTCAAACTATTGGAGCAAATACAAATCCAAAAAATATAATAAAAAAAGAATTTAGAAATTTTTTTTATCAAATTGGACAAGACAGATATAATACAAGTGATATCAAAGAATTATCTATAAACTATAGAAATTTAACAAAAGATTTAGATGAACTTGGAAGAACACAACAAGAAATCGAAAAACCACAAACTAGAAATATAGGTTTAGAAAGAGTTTTATCAAAAGCAAGTGAAAATTGGAAGTGTAAGTCTCAAATATACACAAATAAAAATGAAATGTTAGCAATATACATAAATAGAATTGAACAAATCACAAAACAAGAAATTCCAATTGACAAAGTTTTAATATTAGATCAATATAATTCAGAAACTAAATTTGAAAGAGAAGAAGCAATTAAATTAGCAGGAATTTTAACAGGAACTACTAAATTTGAAATATTAGATGAAATTGAAAGTAGAATTTAAAATAAAAAAAATAAAAAAATAAAATATAAAAAAATTACAAATTTTCTTTCAAAAACTTTCTAATTTTACTTCGATTAGATTTATACGGTGAACTAGTATTAATTTCAATCATTCGACCAAATCCCCACTTTTCATAATTCCATGAGAAATATCCAACCCTAAAAAGTTCTTCAGTAGATAAACTATTAACTAGTTTTAAAATTTTAGAAACAACTAATTTAAATTTTTTTAATAAATTTTCATAAGAAATATTATCATAATCCAAATAAAATTTTTCAGCAAGTAATCCTAAATTATTCCATTTAAAATTTTCTTCAGGCATAATAACAGTTTCACCATCAGAACCTATTTTATACCATTTTAAAACAAGTTCACCCCACCCAATTAAATAACATAACTCATCACGTACAGTAATTTTAGTACCAGCTAAATGCCCAACTAAATCTTTTTTTAAAATTAAATCATCAGATACTTTTTCAAATTCTAAATAAATTTTCTCAAAATTTAAACTAATACAATCAATTAAGTCTTTTTTTGTTGTAGCAACCATAAAATTAAGCATAGAAAAATCTATATAAAGTTTATTAATTTGTTAATTAGAATTGAAATAATCATAAGTCATCCGCAATCGCCATAAGCGACGCGGCATACTTTGAGTACAGGTACTGGGATTCGAACCCAGATAAACGGCTTGGAAGGCCGCCGTACTAGCCATTATACTATACCTGTGTGATTAAAATGAAGGCCACCAGGAATTTTCCGTTCAAAGAACAGTACTCTAATTGGCTAACTAGGCTTAACTTCTGTGTTCGAGATGAGAACAGGTGTAACCCAAAGCTATATGAACCTTCTAGTATAAATAAACTAGAAACCCTTTATAAGGTTTTCTAAATAAAGCAAATCAATTCACAACACAATATAAATAAAAGATAAGATTTATAAGAGGTCCAAGTAAATTAAAGGTATGGAAAACTTATTTTTTATCTTAATTTTATTCTCAGTATTAGCATACGGAATTGGATTACCATTATTAACAGTATATGCACGAAAACTAGATGGATTAACAATTACAGTATATAGTAATTTATCTTTTATAATCACAATGTTCCCACTATTATTCTTTGCTGAAATGTCAGAAATTCTCGAAATATTAAACCACCTACCAATGTTACTCCTAGCATCAATAAGTGGATTCATAGCAGTTGCATCATTATTTAGTGCAAACAAATACCTACCAGTTGGATTAAATGGTGGAATTAAACAAGGTATATATATTATATTTGCATTCATACTAAGTTACTTATTCTTTAACGAAAAAACTACACCAATTGAATTTCTAATCATATTTGTAATCTTAATCTCAACTATTCTATTATCATTTATGAAAATGGATTTAAAACATTTAGATATACAACACATGAATAAAGGTATAACTTATGTAATTGTATCTGGAGTATTTCAAGCACTCTCATACTTTTCATTTGCAAGCTTATCTAGAAATTTAAGTCCATTTGTTGCAACATATTTTTGGGAAGCAGGAATTGGAGTTGCAGCTTTAATGTTTATATTAATCTTTGGTGGACATTTTGGAGTTCCAAAATTAAAACGAATTTCAAATAATCAAATATTAAAAATTAGTATAGTTTCAACTCTTGCAATAATCGGAACATTATGTTATTCATTCGCAATCAAAATTGGAAACTTTGCAATAGCTACAAGTTTACTTACAACAACAATTGTAGTCTATACAATTGCAGGTTATATATTATTTAAAGAAAAACTAAACATTAAACAAATAACATTAATGAGTATAATTATAATATCAGTAATGGTTCTAAAATTAATTAGTTAAAAGAATAATTGAAATAAAAAAATTATTTAAAAAATTATAATATATATTTATAAAAATTTTCCAACTTTAATACTACTATATTTAGACAATATTTTCCCCATCACAGAAGTATCAGATGGACTAATTATTTCACCAACATATTCTTTAAAACAACTTACATATAAATCTTTTTTTGATTCTAAATATTCAGGATTATTATTTTTAAAAAATAGTAATCTGAATTTTTTACTTCTTACTTTTTCCAAGTTAGATAATACTTTAATATAGTCATGTTTAAAATTAGTAATGTCAACAGTATATGATTCACCATTAAAAATAATTTCATTAATTGTAAATTTTTCATTCTCTTTAAGTTCAGCACAAATCTTCTCAGCATACTCATTTATTCTTAACTCTAAATTTTCATCCATACATCAATATGAATTTTAATATTTAAATAGTTTACCACAAAATTAATTAGTTAAATAAGAAAAAGTAATAATTATAAAATAAAATAAAAATAATCTAATAGATTATTTTTCAACATGAATCGTCTGTGTCGGAAACGCCATCTCAATTCCTGCCTTCTCAAACCCTTCAAGTATTCCAAGATTAATATCTTCTTTCATTTGAGTTCTTTGTGTCCAATCATCCATCGTTAACTTAAGAGCATAATAATAAACTTTTAAATCTAAACTATACGCTCCAAAACTATCAAAGTACACTGTTGTTCTTGGTTCATCAACATCAGGATGCGCAGTTAAAACATCAATGATAATCTTTTTAGCTTTCTTAATTTGTTTTGAATTCATATTATAAGTTAAACCCAAAGTCATCTTAACTTTAATAACAGGAATCTGCGTCACATTCTCAACAATATTATCAGCAAGCATAGAATTTGGAATAGTTAATAAAGTTCCATCATAAGTACGAAGTTTAGTTGTACGTAGTTTAAGTTCCTCAATAACTCCAGAATTTCCCTCAAAATTTACTTTCTCTCCTTTCTTAAAAGTTTTATCAAAAATTAATGCAATCCCTGAAAAAAAATTCTTTAAAATATCTTGAGCGGCAAGCGCAAAAGCTAAACCTCCAACTCCAAGACCAGCAAGCAATGCAGTCATATCATAACCAAAATTTTCTAAAACTAATAAAATACCAATCACAAATAAAGCAATTCTAACAATAGATACAAGTAAATCAATTGCTGATTCATTATTGTGACCATTTTTTGTACTCTTCATATAATGTGCTAAAACCTCAGTTGAAAATTTAATCATAAAATATACAACAGGAATAATAATTAAAAAATTTAAAATCTTATCAAAAATTACACCAAACACAGTTTTATTAATAAATAGTCCACCAATATAGAACATAAAAGCCCACACAAATAAAGTAATGGACGGATTCAAACTAGAAATTAAACAATCATCTAATTCAAACTTTGTTTTCTTTGCCCAACTCATCAAATAATTATCAATAATAAATCGACTAATCTTTGCAACAATAAATGAAGATAATAGAATTAAAATAAAAACTCCATATCGCCATAACTCATTTCCTAAAAAACTCATATAAAATAAATCTAACATAATATAATTTAAACTTTATAATATATAAAATTATGTAAGAATAAAAATAAAAAATCACTCATACTATTATACAAAATAGTAATTAAAATAAAAATATTTAATCTAATTATAAAAAAATTACTTTTTTAAATTAGCAAACATATTCGCCAACTTATTTGAAGAATCATCAGATGAATCTTTTGATGATGCTTTATAATCTTCCACATCAATTGATTTTTTAGTAACTTCATATACTAATTTAATCTCTAAAAAACTCTCAAAAGTTCTAGCCATTACAATATCAGGTTTAATCTGAGACTTTAAATAATGAGATAAAGTACTCTCTTTCAAATTAACAGCTCTTGCCACTTGATGAGGAGTTAAATGTTTTTTATTAATTCCTTGTTGAATTATTTGAGCATAATTTTGAGGAATCTCTAAATCCACATCATCATGAGTAAATTTTTTAAATCCTACAGATTTAACTTGTTCTCCTTGTTTCATAGAACCCATAATAGAACAATGAGTACACAAACTCATAGTAGAACCCGCAACAACACTCGTCTTTAAAGACGTTGTATCCTTTCCGCACATTTCACAACTTGCCATAATAAATAAAAAGACTATATCTTTAAATAGTTTAGTTATAACTAGTACTATAATTATATAACATTAAAAACTAATTAAAAATGAAAATGAAATAGAATATTAAAAAAAATAACTACTTTTTAGATTTACGTACAAGTTTTTTTGTTGTTTTAATTTTTAAATCTAAATCTTTTTTATCTAAAGCTTCTTTTCTAGCAACTGCTTTAATCTTTTTCTCATCTTTTTGAATAATCTCAGCTTGTTGTTTCAACTCTTTAGTATTCTTACGCAAAATTTTCTTAACACTTTCAATTTGAGAAGAAACCTCATCACCCTTATGTTTATTTTCACGATAATAACTTCTTCTAATTTTTAACTCTTCTCTTGACAAAAATTCTTTACCAACAAATCCTAAACTTGCAAGCACAATTCCAACACCAAATAAAATATATAATGCAGCAATTAATTTCCCAAGTTGTGATGATGGAGTAATATCCCCATATCCAACTGTAGTTAAAGAAGATACTGAAAAATAAAAACTATCTATTAATGTCCAAGTAGATTCTAAACTCCAAAACATAATCGTTCCTAAAAAAATCCATAAAAAAACAACAACTACAGCATTTACAACTTTCCAATCTCTAGCAGATATCATAATTAAAACAAAAAAATTAGATATATAAAATAGTGTGCTCCAAAAAAGTAATGAATATATAACTCAGATAAATTTACAAATAATTAAATATCATTCTTTAAATAAAATACTAAAATGAGAATGTTTTTTAAATTTTGAATTAAATAATATATAAACACAAATTCCAAACATTACAAATATAAATATAAACTTAAAATAACTATCAAAATAAAGTATTCCAATAGCAGAAACTAAACTAAAAAGAATTCCCAAAATTAAATAATAAATATTTTTATACACAATCGCAGAAATTACAAAAACAGACACAGCTAGATTTAAAATAAAATAATAAGCAAAATAAAAAAAGTTATAGTTTGGATTTAATAAATAAGAAAAATCAAAACTTAAACTTAAAAAACCTAACACAAAGTTAAAAAATATAATTGTAAAATAATTAATTGATGCAAGTGATACCCAACCAACCGTAAAAAATAAACCAAAATTTAAACTACGTGTTTTAATAAATTTTTTCAAAGAAAAATATTTAGTAACTTCAACAACTACAATAGATAAAGGAATAAATAACAACTCAGTTAAATTAAAAATGATTAAAATCTTATCAAGTCCAACTAGAATATATCTAATTGGAAACTGTAAAATTAAACTTACAAAAAAAAAGAAAAAACCATAAAATAAATAACGAACTTTAGGTTTTAATTTCAAGTAATATAATACTATAATATACAAAGCTAAAATTATTTCAAAGAAATAATTTAGAATTCCAGTTAACATAAATAAGTCAAAAAGATAAACTATATAAATGGTTGTTAGGTTTTTATAATTAAAGAGCAAGAAATTGCCGACGTCGCATAATCCGGTATTGCGCCAGACTTGAAATCTGGTTCCCATGGAATTGGCGGTTCAAATCCGTCCGTCGGCGCTCTTTAAAACTTTATGAATAATCTTTGATTTTCATCAAGGCTTAGAAATTCTACATAGTAAATTTCTTGAATTAATACAAATTCTAATATAACATTTCAAATACCATAAATTATTCTATTTTCATACAAAGATTACAATTACAATTCATCCGCATAAGTTTGCGCTATTTTCTGAAATAATCAGACTTGAAACTATTTGAACTTGTTCAAATTGACTAAAAATTTATTTCAAATTTTTAATCTCTGGTTCCCATGGAATTTGTGGTACAAACTATTTGAATTTATTTCAAATTGACCAGAAATCTTTGATTTCTCGTTTCCGTCCGTCGGCGCTCTTTTAAAATTAATACAAATTCTAATACAACATTTCAAATACCATAAATTATTCTATTTTCAAACAAGAATCATTACTATATTTATGAATTAAATTTTAAATTAAAATTATCTTTTAAATAACTATTATAAAAATGAGTAATTGCACTCACTGATACTGGACACCCTGGTATTTTTTGTGAAAGTTTTTTAGACAGTTTTGAAAAAACTGGTTTAACAATACCTTTTCGTTCTCGTTTAAATCTTTCCATATCTAAACATTCAACCAAACATTGTTTTAAAGAAATAACATCACCATTAAATTTCACATCACACTCCCAATCAAGTTTTTGTTTTAGTTTTGAAGTTCTTAAATTAAAATTTTTATATTGTCTAATTGAATTAGCACTTCTTAAAGGTCTATCATCTAAAGTTAAATAAGACGAAGCTTCAAGTTCCATAGCAATAAGTTTATTATTTATTCTAATACCTAGTTCATCATATTGAACTAAAATTCGTTTTAAATCATTATGTTCTTGTATAGACCAAGGTGTTTGGCCAAGTGCCAAAGTAGATTCTAAGTTTTTATTTCTATGTTGTTCTTTTGTTAAAGTAAAAAAAGGATTATTTTTAACCTCTTTTTTATGATATTTTAAAATACTTTCATATTTTTCTTGTGAAATTAATGGTTTAAGTCTATCAGACCCAACCATGACTAGAGGTAAAACTCGTTTTACATATGAACTTGAATATCCCGATAAGAAAGAACTTTCTGAAACTAAAAGTTCAGAATATTCTTTTAAAGTTGTACCTTTAGGCATACCTCTGTATCCACGAGGTATATCCTTATGTACGAGTTGAATTTTTTTTGCAAATCTTTCTAATGTATTTAAGTTATCTATAGTTTATTCAAATATCACAACAAACGACACAAACATAAATAATTTGTGTTTTGTTGTTCCTCATAATAGTAACAAAACACAAATACATTTATAAAAGTAACTTAACTCATATTACTATGTTACATTTAATCGGAATTGGA
Source organism: Nanoarchaeales archaeon (assembly GCA_013215525.1). Lineage (GTDB taxonomy): Archaea > Nanobdellota > Nanobdellia > Woesearchaeales > UBA583 > UBA583. The sequence goes on from JABSQY010000002.1 coordinate 16,063, forward strand.
TATAAAAAAGAAAACTTAAGTTATGAAATGATGGAAATCATCAAAAACGCTGACGAAGTNTTTCTAGAATANTACACNTCATTTTATCAAGATTCTTTTGAAGAATTAGAGAAATTTGTTGGAAAGAAAATCACAGTTTGTGATAGAGAAGTTATTGAATCTCAAATTGAAGANTTAATTTTAAAGCCAGCAAAGGACAAGACAATTGCTTTATTAGTTATTGGAGATCCTTTAATCGCTACAACACACACAGATTTACTCTTAAGATGCCACGATTTAAAAGTTAAATCAAAAGTATACAATAACGTATCAATTGGTAATTTTATTACAAGAACTGGATTACAATTCTACAAATTTGGAAAGATAACATCATTACCTTTTTATTCAGAAAAGTTTATGCCAAGAAGTCCATTTATGGTTCATTTAGACAACCACAAAATGGGAGCGCACAGCCTATTTTTATTAGACCTTAACCCATCAGACGATGTTGCATACAAAGGACACAGTAAATATCTAAAAGCTCACGAAGCAATTGAATTCATGTTACGGATTCCAAAATTAATGGTAGAAGAAGAAGAATTAGAAGAAAAAGATGCAAGTATCGTTGATGAAGATACTCCAGCAGTAATTTGTTCAAGATTAGGATTTGACGATGAAGAAATTGTATTCGACACGTTAGGTGGATTAGCTAAAATGGACAAAGTAACTTTATTCAGAGAACCATTGTGTTTAATTATCCCAGGAGATATGCACGAAATGGAAGAGAGATATTTGAAGACATTCCACTCATAGAGTTGAGAGTTTCAAATATATCTCTTTCGACCAAGAATTTTCGTAGAAAATTGTTGAGTATGGAAGAAAGATATCTTAAGACATTTCATTCTTAAAATTCTATAAGAATTTTAAACTAATTTTTAATACTAATTCTAAAAATAAATAAATTTTAATCTCCAAAATAGCATAAACGCAATAGCAGACACACACGCGAAGCCAGTTTTCGCTTAAATTCTAACTTCGTTTTCAGATTTTGTCAATAGTGCCTGCTTTTTTAGTATAGCGTAGAATCTATATCTCGCTATACTGAAAAAGTAGGTGCTAGTGACACAATATGATAACTCCACAAAGTGAAGAGAAAAAGACAAATAACGAATATTAATAAAGATAACACAGTTATCTTTACTATGAAAGAAACAATATTAAAAATAATTATGAATGAAACACCTACTGCTACATCCGAATACTACGAAAACAAATTCGAAGTAACTCCTAAAAATTACTTAGACTTTGCTAAAAAAGACTACGAACCAGAAGACAACAGAGCAATCGTAAATGCTGCAAACAACATTAAAAAAGGAATCGATTGTCAAATCGATACAATTTTAACAATNTTTGATTTTTTACAAAAAGCAAAAACTGAAAAATGGAATTTTCAAAAAAAAGTAGAATTNTTAGAAAGTTTAAACTTAACATCTCAAAAAACAATTAAAAGAGTATTAAAACTTAAAAATTTAATTGAAGGTGAATACTCATTAAACACTAAAAAAATTATTGAAAGTGGATTAAAAACACTTGAAGAATTTATGACAGAAACTAAAGATTGTCTTAAAAATCATAAAGATATTGAATTCGATGTATCACTACATAAAGAATTTAATGATAACTACGCAGACGATTTCAAATTAGCATTAACATATAAAAATAATGAGTTCCACATATCTCATTTAGGAAAAGAAATTTTAAAACTAACTCAAACAGATAATGAATACTTTAACTTCTTAAAACAATATGTGAAATATTGGCGAAATATTTAAATTTTATAATATAAATATTTTCTAAACTAATTTTTAATACTAATTCTAAACAACTAAATCTACTACTCTAAAACACAAAAATATTATAAACTTATTATCTTTAAAAATAATATGGAATACAACGATGAATTTAGTATATATAAAACTCAACTAAAACAAGATTTAGAAATAATGAAAGATTTTAATAAAGCAACATCAAAAATAATTATTGAAAGGTTAGTTACA